>CAMGJH010000070.1 GCA_946056345.1 uncultured Lentisphaeraceae bacterium
GCCGATGCCCGCTGGCCGCTGCCGAAGTATCGGGATATGCTGCTTGGCAATTGAGCCGCTGAAGGTGAACAGTGAACGGTGAACAGTGAACGGCAAGATGGTCGGTTGCAGTGCAATCCTGTGGCAATACAGCCGATCCGTCGCGGAACGCGCACCGTTCTCCGTTCACCTCTCACTGTTCACGCGAGCGAGCGGAGCGAGCGAGTATGAGCGATAGCATCAAGCACGAATGCGGGGTGGCGCTCTTGCGGTTGCGCAAGGACGCCGCCTATTATGAACGGAAGTACGAGACGCGCTCGTTCGGCTTCCAGAAGGTGGCGCTGATGCTCGAGAAGCAGCACAACCGCGGGCAGGATGGCGCGGGGCTCGCCTCGCTCCATCTCCTGCCCGAGCAAGGGCGGCCGTGCTATGACCTCGAGAAGTCGTGCGCGCAGTTGCCGTTGGCGGATTTGCTCACGCGCTGTAGCAAGCGGTTGGAGGAAGACCCCCTCGCCTTTCGCGGGGAGGTCTTTTTGGGTCATCTGCGCTATGCCACCTTTGGGCGGCACGAGCTCTCGGCCTGCCACCCCTTCGTGCGCGAGAGTGCCTTCCTCGATCGCCTGCTCATCCTGGCGGGGAACTTCAACCTCACCGACACGCACGAACTCTCCGAGGCGCTCGCCGCCGGCGGTCACCACCTCTCAAGCAAGGCCGATGGGGCCGTCATCCTGCAATGCATCGCCCACGCCCTCGAGCACGAGCGCTCGCTCTACGGCAGCTTCCGGGGGCTCAAGCCCATCCTGCGCAGCGCCACGGAGAAGTTCGACGGCGCCTTCGTCCTCTGCGGCATCCTCGGCGATGGCTCGGCCTTCGCGCTGCGCGATGCCAATGGCATCCGCCCGGCCTACTACTACTTCGACGACGAGGTGGCCGTGGTGGCCAGCGAGCGCCCGGCCATCCAGGCGGCTTTCAACTGCGCCACCGGCGAAGTGCGCGAGCTGCCCCCCGGCAAGGCGATGATCATCCACCCCGATGGCGAGGTGGAGCTGGTCGATTGCCTGGACCCCAAGCCACGGCGAGCGTGCGTCTTCGAGCGCATCTACTTTTCGCGTGCCAACGATGCCGAGATCCACGCCGAGCGCAAGCACCTGGGCCACGCCCTCGTGCCCCAACTCGTCCGCGCGCTGAATGGCGACCTGGAGAACGCCTTCGTCAGCTACATCCCCAACTCCGCGCAGGTCTGCTTCCACGGCCTGCTGGAGGCGCTCCTGGCGGTGGCACTGCACGATGGCCACACCATCCGCTTCGGCCAAGTGGCGGTGAAGGACGCGAAGTTCCGCACCTTTATCTCCGACGTGCAGGCCCGCAAGGAGCTGGCAATGCACGTCTACGATGTCACCTACGGCCTGGTCCGCCCCGGCTCGGATACGCTCATCGTGCTCGACGACTCCATTGTCCGCGGGAACACGATGCGCCGGGCCATCCTGCCAATCCTCGACCGCCTGGGCCCGAAGAAGATCATCGTGGCCTCCTCTGCCCCGCCCATCCTTTACCCCGACTGCTACGGCATCGATATGGCCACCTTGAATGAGCTTGTGGCCTTCAACGCCCTCATCCTCTGCCTCAAGGAGATTGGCCGCGAGGCCGCCCTCGCCGAGGCCTACGAGAGCGCCAAGCACCAGCTCACCCTCCCGCCCGAGCGCCAGCACAACGTCCTGAGCACCCTCTACAACCTCGTTCCCCTGGCCGACCTTATCGACGCCATCACCCGCCTGCTCACCCCCGAGGGGCTGCGCGCCGAAGTGCAGGTGGTCTTCCAGACCATTGACGACCTTCACCGCTGCTGCCCGAACCACTTGGGCGACTGGTACTTCACCGGCGACTATCCCACCCCCGGCGGCAACCAGGTGGTCAATCGCGCCCTGGTGAACTATATGGAAAACCGCAATGAACGCGCTTATTGAGACTCTTCGCACCCAGTGGGCGGCCGAACGCGCCCGCGCCGCCTTCCTTGCCCTGGCCGATGGCGCCGTCTTCCACGGCGTGGCCTTCGGCGCGCAGACCGACGCGCTGGGCGAGGCCGTCTTCAACACCGGCATGTCCGGCTACCAGGAGATCCTCACCGACCCCTCCTACGCCGGGCAATTCGTTGTGCTCACCGCCCCGGAAGTGGGCAACTACGGCTGCAATCGTACCGACGCCGAGAGCCGCGCCCTCTTCCTGAGCGGCCTCATCGTCACCAACCGCAACGCGCCCAGCAACTTCCGCTCCGAAGAGAGCCTGGAAGCTTACCTCCGGCGCGCCGGGCGGCCAGGGCTCTATGGCGTGGACACCCGCGCCCTGACGCTCCACCTGCGCGACCACGGCGCCCAGAAGGCCTACCTCCACGTCTCCCCCGAGCCGATGAGCGAAGCTGAGGCCATTGCCAAGGCGCAGGCGTGGGAGGGGCTCGATGGGCAGGACTACGCCGCGCGCGTCACCGCCCCCGAGGCCTACGTGTGGAATGAAAAGGGGCGCTTCGCGGTGACGGTCTACGACTTCGGCGTCAAGCGCAACATCCTGCGGTGCCTGGCCGAGGCCGGGTGCCGCGTCACGGTGGTGCCGGCCAAGACCCCGACCGAGGCGGTGCTCGCCGGCAAGCCCGATGGCGTCTTCCTCTCCAATGGCCCGGCCGACCCCTCGGCCGTCACCTACGCGCAAGAGAATGTGCGCAAGCTCCTGGCGGCGAAGGTTCCGCTGATGGGCATTTGCCTGGGCCACCAGCTGCTGGGGCTGGCGTGCGGGGCCACCTGTTCGCGCCTGCCCTTCGGCCACCACGGCTGCAACCACCCGGTCAAGAACCTGCTCGATGGCACCGTGGCCATCACCAGCCAGAACCACAACTACGCCCTCTCCAACCTGCCAGAGTGCCTGGAACTCACGCACGTCAACCTCAATGACGGCACCGTCGAGGGCATTCGCCACCGCACGCTCCCGGCGTGCTCGGTCCAGTTTCACCCCGAAGCCGCCCCGGGTCCCACCGAGACTCGGGCCTGGTTCAAAACCTTCCTCTCTCTGATGGAGCAGAACGCACAATGAGCACCAAGCACATCTTCGTCACCGGCGGCGTGGTCAGCAGCCTGGGCAAGGGCATTACTGCGGCCGCCCTCGCCTTCCTTCTGCGTCAGCGCGGCTACCGCGTGGCCATGCAGAAGCTCGACCCCTACCTCAACGTCGACCCCGGCACGATGAGCCCCTACCAGCACGGCGAGGTCTTTGTCACCGACGATGGCGCCGAAACAGACCTCGACCTGGGCCACTACGAACGCATTGCCGGGGTCACCTGCTCCAAAGCCTCGAACTACACCAGCGGCAAGATCTACGGCGCGGTCATCGCGCGCGAGCGGGCCGGTGGCTACCTCGGCGGCACCGTCCAGGTCATCCCGCATATTACCGACGAGATTAAGCGCGCGATACGTGCCCTCCACGGCCCCGAGGTGGACATCGCCATCACCGAGATTGGCGGCACCGCCGGCGACATCGAGAGCCTCCCCTTCCTCGAGGCCGCGCGCCAGTTCCGCCTGGAGTGCCCGCCCGGCGACGCACTCTTCATCCACCTGACCTACGTGCCCTACCTCAAGGCCGCCAAGGAGCTCAAGACCAAGCCCTCGCAACAGTCGGTGGGCGTGCTGCGCAACATCGGCATCCAGCCCGACCTCCTCGTCTGCCGCGCCGAGATGCGCCTCGAGCCCGAGCACCTCAAGAAGCTGGCCATCTTCTGCAACGTCCCCGAGCAGTGCGTCATCGAGGAGCTCGACGTGCGCCACTCCATCTACGAAGTACCCATCAAGCTCACCCAGCACCACTTCGACGAGGAGGTCCTGCGCGGTCTGCGCCTGGAGCCCCGCCCGCTCAACCTGCGCGACTACCGCCACTGGCTGGCCACCATCCTCCGCCCGACGCGCGAGGTGACCATTGCCGTGGTCGGCAAGTACATCCGCCACCAGGACGCCTACAAGAGCATCTACGAGTCGCTCTCCCACGCCGCGATGGCCCACAACGCCCGCCTCAAAGTCCTGCGCGTGGAGTCCGAGGAGCTCGAGAGCGGCTCGGTGGCCGAGCGCCTGGCCAAGGCCGATGGCGTGCTCGTCCCCGGCGGCTTCGGGCGCCGCGGCCTGCTGGGCAAGTTCAAGGCCGTGGAATACGCCCGCACGAGCGCCACGCCCTTCCTGGGCATCTGCCTGGGGATGCAGTGCGCGGTCATCGAGTTCGCGCGCGACGTCGTCGGCTGGGCCGATGCCGATAGCGCCGAGTTCGCCGACACCCGCCACCCGGTCATCGCCCTAATGTAGGAGCAGAAGCGCATCAAGGACATGGGCGGGACGATGCGCCTGGGCGCCTACGATTGCACCCTCGCCCCCGGCTCGCGCGCCGCCGCGCTCTATGGCACCGAGCACATCTCCGAGCGCCACCGCCACCGCTACGAGTTCAACCCCGAGTTCCGCGCCGAACTCGAGGCCGCCGGGCTCTCCATCGCCGGCACCAACCCCCAGACCGGCCTGGTGGAGGTTGTTGAGTTGCCCAATCACCCCTTCTTCATCGGCTGCCAGTTCCACCCCGAGTTCAAGAGCCGCCCGCGCGCGCCCCATCCGCTCTTTGCCGGCTTTGTGGCCGCGGCCCTGGCTCGGCACGAAACGCAGGCCTAAGGAAAGCACCATGCCCAAGCGCACCGACATCCACAAGATCCTCCTCATCGGCTCCGGGCCCATCGTCATCGGCCAGGGGTGCGAGTTCGACTACTCCGGCACGCAAGCCTGCAAGGCCCTGCGCGCCAATGGCTACGAGGTCGTGCTCGTCAACTCCAACCCGGCCACCATTATGACCGACCCGGCCACCGCCGAGCGCACCTACGTTGAGCCCATGACCCCCGAGAGCCTCGAGGCCATCATCGCCCGCGAGCGCCCCCAGGCCCTCCTGCCCACTCTCGGCGGCCAGACCGCGCTCAACCTCTCGATGGAGCTCTACCGCCGCGGCATCCTCGGCAAGTACGGCGTGGAGATGATTGGCGCCAACGCCGCGAGCATCGACCGCGCGGAGGACCGCCAGAAGTTCAAGGAGGCGATGCTCGCGATCGGCCTGGACGTTCCCCGCTCCGGCTCGGCCCACACGATGGACGAGGCGCGCGCGGTCGCCGGCACCATCGGCACCTGGCCGCTCATCATCCGCCCGGGCTTCACCCTCGGCGGCACCGGCGGGGGCATCGCCCACAACGCCGAGGAGTTCGAGCGCATCGCCCGCAGCGGCCTCGACGCCTCCCCCACCTCCGAAGTCCTCATCGAGGAATCGCTCCTCGGCTGGAAGGAGTTCGAGATGGAGGTCGTCTGCGACCGCAAGGGCAACGCCGTTATCGTCTGCTCCATCGAGAACCTCGACCCGATGGGCGTGCACACGGGCGACTCCATCACCGTCGCCCCCATCCAGACCCTCACCGACGCCGAATACCAGGCCATGCGCACCGACTCCTTCGCCGTGATGCGCGCCATCGGCATCGCCACCGGCGGCTCCAACGTCCAGTGGGCCGTCAACCCCAAGACCGGCCGGCGTATCATCATCGAGATGAACCCCCGCGTCTCGCGCTCCTCGGCCCTCGCCTCCAAGGCCACCGGCTTCCCCATCGCCAAGATCGCCGCCCTCCTCGCCGTCGGCTTCACCCTCGACGAACTCAAGAACGACATCACCGGCACCACCCCCGCCTCCTTCGAGCCCGCCCTCGACTACATCGTCGTCAAGGCCCCCCGCTTCACCTTCGAGAAGTTCCACGGCGCCCCCGACACCCTCGGCACCCAGATGAAGTCCGTGGGCGAGGCGATGGCCATTGGCCGCACCTTCAAGGAGGCCTTCCAGAAGGCCCTGCGCTCCCTCGAAACCGGCCGCTTCGGCTTCGGTGCCGACGGCAAAGATGCCTCCTCCGAGGCCCTCACCGATGCCGAGCTCGAGGCCGCCGTCTCCCGCCCCACCGCCGAGCGCATCTTCCACCTCCACGAAGCCCTCCGCCGCGGCTGGACCGTCGACCACCTCTACGCCCTCACGGCCATCGACCCCTACTTCCTGCGCCACCTCCAGGAGCTCGCGCTCTTTGAGGACGCGATTACCGCCCTCGGCTCGGTCTCCGCCCTCGCCACCCATCCCGAGCTCCTGCGCCAGGCCAAGGCCTTCGGCTTCTCCGATCGCCAAATCGCCACCCTCCTCGACAGCACCGAGGCCGCCGTCACCTCCGCCCGCCGCGCCCT
>CAMGJH010000071.1 GCA_946056345.1 uncultured Lentisphaeraceae bacterium
CACGAAAGTCCAACGACTTTCTTGTTTTTGGCGCGCGCCGCCCCCTAGGGGGCGCCCCCTCCTGCTTCTCTTCATCCACCGTCTTGCCATCCTTCTTCCTCTGACTTTTCTTTCTTACGACTGCGCAATTACATTGTAGACGGTTCACATTGTAGACGGTTCACCCTAAGGGGTTGACTTTTGGGGGTGGTTTGTGATATGTTTTGTCAATCCATTAGGTCTCTGGGCTTGATGGTGTCGGTCTGCGCAGGCGATCCAGCGGTCTACTGTCGCGCGCGGGCTCGGCTTTCGCCGGAGCGGAGGGCGTTGGAATCGCCCCTGCTGACGTTGGACCTGCGCCTGGTGGCGCGGGCTTGGACGACGAGAACCCCTTATTAGAGGTGTCAGGCATGGCCAAAGACGGTGATTACGTGTTCGGGAAGCTGAAGGCTTCAGTTCAGCCGCCGAACCTGATCGATATCCAGACGCAGTCGTTTGGAGAGTTTCTGCAGTTGGATGTTCCGCCGATGAAGCGGGAGAACAAGGGGCTGCAAGCGATTTTCAAGGATGTCTTCCCGGTGACGTCGAAGGATGGGCGTTATACGGTGGACTTTGTGCAGTATGTCTTTGAGAAGCCGAAGAAGACGGCAGTGGAGGCGTTGCGCGACGGGGACACCTATTCTGCGCCGCTGCATGCCACGTTCTTGCTGAAGGATGGCGAGGAGGTTCGCACCGATAGCGTCTTCTTGGGCGAGGTGCCGTTGATGACGCGCGATGGGGCGTTTGTGATTAATGGTGCCGAGCGGGTGATTGTCTCGCAGTTGCACCGTAGCCCGGGGGTGTGCACGGAAAAGGAGCTGCACGCGAATGGGCACGAACTCTTCTCGGTGCGGATTATCCCGGACCACGGGTCGTGGATCGAAATTCAGTTTGACGCGCAGGACACGATGTGGGTTTACCTGGATCGTCGCCGTCGGACGCGGAAGTTCTATGTGACGACTTTCTTGCGCGCGCTGGGCTACAGCGAGGATATGGATATCCTGCGCCTCTACTACAAGTTCTACTCTCTGCCGACCAAGGACCGCTGGTTGGATGAGGACTTGGAGAACCGGGTGTTGCAGAACGACCTGGTGGATATCAACTCGGGCAATGTGCTCGGGCGCCGCTATGAGCCGGTGACACCTTCGTTGATGGAGTATGCCGCGCGGGCCGGGATTCCCTATGTGGAGGTGGTGGACACCTCGTTTGACAAGGGGAAGCTGCTGAAGACTTTGAAGGTGGATCCCACGCACAACGAGGAGCAGGCTTGCAAGGAGATTTACCACCGTCTGCGCCCGGGTGACCCGGTGACGGCGGCGAATGCGCGCGCTTACGTGCGCTCGCAGTTCTACGATGGCCATCGCTACGACCTGGGTAAGGTGGGGCGTTACAAGGTGAACCAGCGCCTGGGGCTGATGGACAAGGTGGATAAGGAGCTGCGCATCCTTTCTGAAGACGGGATTGAAGTGGTGGAGGCGCTGCGCTTGCTGCTGAATATCTCCTCGGGCCGCGGCTCGGTTGATGACATCGACCACTTGGGCAACCGCCGCATCCGCACGACGGGCGAGCTGCTGGAGAACACCTGCCGCCAGGGGCTGGCGCGCACCGAGCGGCTGATCCGCGAGCGGATGAGCACGTACGATTCGAGTTCATCGAGTGGCGTGCTCACGCCGATCAAGCTGGTGACTTCCAAGAGCTTGCAGGCGGTGATCCAGGACTTCTTCGGGCGCAGCCAGTTGAGCCAGTTTATGGATATGACCAACCCGCTCTCGGCGCTGGCGCACAAGCGGCGCCTCTCGGCGTTGGGCCCGGGCGGCCTCTCGCGCGAGCGCGCCGGCTTCGAGGTGCGCGACGTGCACCCCACGCACTATGGGCGCATCTGCCCGATTGAGACGCCGGAAGGTCCGAACATCGGCCTCATCTCTTCGTTGGGTATCTATGCGAAGATTAACGAGTATGGCTTTATCGAGACGCCTTACCGCGTGGTGAAGAAGGGGCAGGTGACCGACGAGATTGCCTACATCGATGCCGACGAGGAGGAGACGCACGTCATCGCTCAGGCGAACGCGCCGCTCGATGAGCAGGGGCGCTTCGTGAAGTCTACGGTGAAGGTCCGCCGTCAGGGCGAGTTCACCACGGCTTCGCCCGATGAGATTGACCTCATGGATGTGAGCCCGATGCAGGTGATCTCGATTGCCGCCGGGTTGATTCCCTTCTTGGAGCACGACGACGCGAACCGCGCGCTGATGGGCGCGAACATGATGCGCCAGGGCGTGCCGCTGATGAAGACCGAGCGGGCGCGCGTGGGCACGGGCTTGGAGGGGATTGCCGCCTCCGATAGCTGCGTGACGGTGCTGGCCGAGGAGGAGGGCATCGTGGCCTACGTGTCGGCCACCGAGATCGTCGTCTCCAAGGATGGCAAGTTGCGCAAGGGCGTGCGCGAAGGCGAAGAGGTGGCTGGCAGCCAGCGCTATGTGCTCGAGAAGTTCCGCCGCTCGAACGCCGGCACCTGCGTCAACCAGAAGCCGATTGTAAAGGTGGGCCAGCACGTGGTCAAGGGGCAGACCCTGGCCGACGGCCCGGCCACCGACGAGGGCGAGCTGGCGCTGGGCAAGAACTTGCTGGTGGCCTTTATGCCGTGGCGCGGCTTTAACTTCGAGGACGCCATCCTCATCAACGAGCGTTGCGTGAAGGATGACAAGTTCACCTCCATCCACATCAAGAGCTTCGAGGTGAGCGCCCGCGACACCAAGCTGGGTGCCGAAGAGATCACGCGCGACATCCCCAACGTGGGCGAGGATATGCTCCGCAACCTCGATAGCGATGGCGTGGTGCGCGTGGGTGCCGAGGTCAAGCCCGGAGATATCCTCGTGGGCAAGATCACGCCGAAGAGCGAGACCGAGTTGGCCCCCGAAGAGCGCCTGCTGCGCGCCATCTTCGGCGAAAAGGCCGCCGACGTGCGCGACACCTCCCTCAAGGTCCAGCCCGGCACTAAGGGCATCGTGATGGATGTGCGCGTGACGAATGCCGATACCTCCGTCGCGCAGAAGCGCAAGGGCAAGCCGGCCAAGGGCCTCGAAGGGCTGGCCGACAGCGTGGAAGCCATCCTGGCCTCCACCGAAGAGGGCGCCTCGCCCGAAGCCGAGGCGCGGCGCATCGAGGAGCAGCGTCAGCGCCGCGAGGAGCAGTTGCTCGACGAGATGGTCAAGGCTTTCAGCGACCGTTTCTTGAACGAGAAGTTCACGGTGGACGTCTGCGATAGCGAGACAGGTGCCATCATTATCCCCAAGAACCGCAAGATCACCAAGAACCTGCTCGCCAAGCTGGCCGCTGCGCACGACCACATCGCGCCGATTGACCACAAGACCTACCAGGAGCAGATCGATGGCGTGATCGGGAACTTCGCGCCGAAGTTCGCCGAGCTCGATATGATTGGTATCGAGGGCGTTGGCGGCGAGGGGCTGGTGGATGAGGACCGCGTGGTCAAGAGCGTGCGCGTCTTCATCGCCGAGAAGAAGAACCTCTCGGTGGGTGACAAGATGGCCGGCCGCCACGGTAACAAGGGCGTTGTCTCGCGCATTCTGCCTGATTGCGATATGCCCTTCCTGCCCGATGGCCGCTCGGTGGACATCGTGCTCAACCCGCTGGGCGTGCCGTCGCGTATGAACCTGGGCCAGCTCTTCGAGACGGTCTTGGGCTGTGCCTGCTCCGAGTTGGGAATGCACGTCAAGACCCCGGTCTTCGACGGTTGCTTGGAGAGCGAGATTGACGACCTGCTGGCCCGGGCCCGCAAGCACCAGGAAGAGGACACCGCACCCGGCGCCGTGCCCTGGATTAGCCCCGATGGCAAGACCCAGCTCTTCGACGGCCTCACCGGCGAACCCTTCAGCCAGCGCGTGGTCGTGGGCACCATCTATATGCTCAAGCTCCACCACCTGGTCACCGACAAGATCCACGCGCGTGCCACCGGCCCCTACTCGCTGGTCACCCAGCAGCCGCTGGGCGGTAAGGCGCAGGCCGGCGGCCAGCGTATGGGCGAGATGGAGGTCTGGGCGCTGGAAGCCTATGGCGTGGCCTACGCGCTGCAGGAAATGCTCACCGTCAAGTCCGACGACGTGGTCGGCCGCACCCGCATTTACGAGACGATTGTCAAGGGCACGAACACCTTGGAAGCTGGTACGCCGGAATCCTTCTCGGTGCTCAAGAGCGAGCTGCGGGGCCTGTGCCTGGATATGCGTCTGCTGGGCGGGCCCGAGCAGGAGGCTGACAAGCCGGCTGCCGCGCAAAACAACGCCGCCGCGCAAGCCCACACTCACGCCTTTTAACTTCGGAGGTTTAGCCCATGGCCTATATTGGAACAGATATGTTTAAGCTGACCCCGACGTCGCAGTACGACGCGGTGAGCATCGCCCTCGCCTCCCCCGAGACCATCCGCGAGTGGTCGCACGGCGAAGTGAAGAACCCCGAAACCATCAACTACCGCAACTATCGCCCCGAGTTCGACGGCCTCTTCTGCGAGAAGATCTTCGGCCCCACGAAGGACTGGGAGTGCGCCTGCGGCAAGTACAAGCGCGTCAAGCACAAAGGCACCGTCTGCGATCGCTGTAAGGTGGAAGTGACCCTGGCCCGCGTCCGCCGCGAGCGGATGGGCCACATCGAGCTGGCCGTGCCGGTGAGCCACATCTGGTTCTTCAAGTGCAACCCCAGCCGTATCGGCGCGATCCTCAATATCAAGAGCACCGTCCTCGAGCGCGTGCTCTACTATGAAGACTACTTGGTCACCGACCCGGGCGAAACCCCCCTCAAGGAATACCAGCTCCTCACCGAGGATGAGCACAACGAGGCCGTGGCCAAGTACGGCGCCGACGCCTTCGAGGACGGAATGGGCGCCGAGGTCATCCGCACCTGTCTGCGCCGTATCGACCTCGATGAGCAGATGCTCAAGCTCGAGGAGGAGATTGCCGCCACGCAGTCCAAGCAGACCCGCAAGCAGATCACCAAGCGGATGAAGATCATCGAGGGCTTCCGCGCCTCCGGGGCCAAGCCCGAGTGGATGATTCTCGAGGCGTTGCCGGTCATCCCGCCGGACCTGCGCCCGCTCGTCCCCTTGGAAGGCGGCCGCTTTGCGACCTCTGACCAGAACGACCTCTACCGCCGCGTCATCAACCGCAATAACCGCCTCAAGAACCTCCTCCAGCTTAAGACCCCCGACGTCATCATCCGCAACGAGAAGCGTATGCTCCAGGAGGCCGTGGACGCGGTCTTCGATAACGGCCGCCACGGCCGTGCGGTGGCCGGTGCCGGCGGGCGCGCCCTCAAGTCCCTCTCCGATATGCTCAAGGGCAAGACCGGCCGCTTCCGCCAGAACCTGCTCGGCAAGCGCGTGGACTACTCGGGCCGCTCGGTGATTGTGGTCGGCCCCCACCTGAAGCTCCACCAGTGCGGTCTGCCCAAGAAGATGGCCCTGACCCTCTTCGAGCCGTTCATCATCCGCCGCCTGAAGGAGAAGGGCCTCTGCCACACCGTGCGCACGGCCAAGAAGATGATTGAGCAGCAGAAGAGCGAGGTCTGGGACATTCTGGAAGAGGTGACCAAGGGCAAGACGGTGATGCTCAACCGCGCGCCGACCCTCCACCGCCTCTCCATCCAGTCCTTCGAGCCGGTGCTCATTGAAGGCGAGGCCATCCGCCTCCACCCGATGGTCTGCACGCCCTTCAACGCCGACTTTGACGGTGACCAGATGGCCGTGCACGTGCCCCTCTCGGTGGAAGCGCAGCTCGAGAGCCGCCTGCTGATGCTCTCGACCAACTCCATCTTCTCGCCGGCCTCGGGCGAATCGAACAAGACCCCGACCCAGGATATCGCGCTAGGCTGCTACTTCCTCACCGTGCCCTCGCAGCCGGACAAGAACGCTGGCAAGGCCGTGGGCAAGGGCGTGAAGCCCGACCCGGTCAACGATCGCCTCCCCCTCTTCGGCAGCACCGACGAGGTGGTCCTGGCTTTCAACGACGGCGCCTTGAAGGTGCACGACCGCATTTGGTTCAAGAACCCCGACTACGGCAAGCCCGAGCGCACCAACGGCGACCCCACCGCCAAGGTCATTGTCACCCTCGTCGGCCGCGTCCTCTTCAACGAGGTTTGGCCC
>CAMGJH010000072.1 GCA_946056345.1 uncultured Lentisphaeraceae bacterium
TCGAGGGCAGTTCGGGTGAGGACGGTGTAGGTGCGGCCGGTGACGGAGTTCCAGGAGAGGGTGAGGTTGGGCTCGGTCGAGCGGGCGTTTGGGGCTTGCGAGGTGAGCGAGAGGGTGAAGCGCGAGGTGGGGTCGGTGGGGTTGGTGCCTAGGACAAACTCGGCGTAGTTGGAGAGGCCATCGCCATCGGTGTCGGATTCGGCGGTGAAGGTTGTGCCAGCTGGGGCGTATTGGGCGACGAACCAATTTGGGAGGTTGCTACCGGTGGTGCTGACGAAGTAGCCGCCGGTGTCGCAGATAAAATTGCCTGAGGAGACGGCTACGCGGAAGATAAGCTGGGCGGACTCTGCGGGCGGGGCGGTTTGGGAGGTATCGACGCGGAAGGGGGTGCCGAGGATGGGCGAGACTGGGGCGGCGGCGGTGGGGTCGCGTCCGGCATTGTAGGCGGCGAGGGAGGCCTCGGTGGCGTCGGCGGGGTCATCGGGGTTGAGACCGTGGGCGGACTCCCAAGCGTCGGGGAGGCTATCACCATCGCGGTCCGGGGCGAGATAGGCGGCAAGGAGGTCGAGCGTCCAGAGCGGGGAGGGACCAAGAGCGGTCACTTGATGGCCTCGGATAGGGGCTGCTGCGGGGGCAGTTTGGGAGGTATCGACGCGGAAGGGGGTGCCGAGGATGGGCGAGACTGGGGCGGCGGCGGTGGGGTCGCGTCCGGCATTGTAGGCGGCGAGGGAGGCCTCGGTGGCGTCGGCGGGGTCATCGGGGTTGAGACCGTGGGCGGACTCCCAAGCGTCGGGGAGGCTATCACCATCGCGGTCCGGGGCGAGATAGGCGGCAAGGAGGTCGAGCGTCCAGAGCGGGGAGGGACCAAGAGCGGTCACTTGATGGCCTCGGATGGGAGCAGCGGCGGGGGCAGTTTGTGCGGTATCGACGCGGAAGGGTGCGGACGCGGCCTCCTGCGCGCAGAGGAGCCGCGCGGCGCAAAGGGCAAGCAAGAGGGCGGAAGGGCGCTTCATAGGCGCAGCGGCAATCAATCGTAGATGGTCAGGACGATGTTATCGAGGTAGATAGCGGCACCGGTGTTGTTGCGCGGCGGGACAATGGGCAGCTGAATGGTGACCTTGCCTGTGTGGTTCTCAAAGCGTGCACCGAGGGTGATGTAATCTAAGTTGTGGACATCGTCGACGAAATCCCAGTTGTCGCCGCCTTCGGAGAGGAAGGTAATTCTGTGTGTTGTGGTGGTATTGAAGCGAACGTCGGCGCGGATTTCGACCTTCTTCGGGGTAGTGTTCGGTGTGGTGAAGGAGAGGGTGAAGGGGGTGTTGGGGCTATCGGTGTTGGAGACCACCTTCAGGCAGCGCGAGCCATCGATTCCCTCGCCATCGACGACCTCCGCGCCGGAGATACTCCATGTGCGGCGGTGGACGACAGTGTTGGTGGGCGTTGTGATTGTGGCGTAGCCGATGGGATTGCCGTAGGGGGCGAGGATCCAATCCTCGAAGGAGCCGTCTTCGGCGTAGGTGTGGCCGCCATCGGTGAGGGCGAGCGTGGAGAGGAAGAGGTCTTCGCTCTGGAAGTAGAGCGTGAAGGTGCACTCTTGGTCGGCGACGGGGTCGAGCGGCAGGGTGTAGGTGCGCGCGGCGGACATCGAGGCCGGCAGGGTGAGTTCCTGGGTGTAGAGGCGCGAGGCCAGGGCGGCGCGGTTGGTGTAGGCGGCTTCGAGGCGGATGGTGGCGGCGGTGGCGGCGGCGTTGCGGACTTTGAGCTGAACGGCAGCGATGGGGTCCTGGATGTTGGCGGGGAAGGAGATGGACGCGGCGGTGGTGGCCGAGCGGGCGCCGGCGGTGCTGGAGACGAAGCCGGAGAGGGTGGCGGTGAGCTCGCGATCGGTGGCGCGGTTGGTGCCGGAGACGGCGGTGCGGAGCTGATCGGCGCTGAGGTAGAAGTAGAAGTTCTCGGGGTCGACGGTGGCGCGGCGGATGGGGCGGAAGCTGAAGGCGGTGCCGCCGAAGAAGGTATTGGAGGGGAGGCTGGCTTGGGCGGCGTAGGTGCCTTGGTTGGCGATGCCACGGACCAGGCGGGTACCGTCGCCGCTGGTTTCGTGGAGGGTGTTGACCTCGGTGTCCTCGGGCGTTGGGTAGGCCTCCAGGTCGAAGTTGGCGCCCAGGGTGCGGGTCCACTCGGCGGCGTTGCCAATCATATCGTGCAGGGCGTAGTCGTTGGTGGGGTATTGTCCAACGGCGACCACGGCGGCATTGGCGTTGGCGAGGGTGACATCGAAGGTGTCACCCCACGGGTAGCGCAAGTGCTCGGCGGCGTCATCGTGGTCGGGCCCGCGAGCGGCCTTTTCCCATTCGGCGTAGGTGGGCAGGTCGTAGCCATAGAAGCGGCAGAAGAGGAAGGCGCCGTACCAGGTGACCACGGCCGGGAGTTCGGCTTGACCGGCGGCGACGTCGAAGCGCGTGATATTCCAGCGCAGATTATTGTCGCCCAAGTTGCAGAGGAGCTTATCGGCGGCCAGACCCACCTCTGCGGCCGCGGCGGTGGTGTAGAGCTTGCTGTGGCCATCGCGGCGCAGGTATCCGGCCAACTGCGCGTGGTTGAGCATCTGGCAGAACTGCGCGCGCGTCACCTCGGTCTTCGCCAGCCAGAAGGAATAGGGGATATTCACGTGGCAGGAGGGGCCGCTCCCCTCCGCGCCGCCATCCTGCCCCAGAAGCAGCCCGCCGGCCTTCACTTCATTGCCCCAGTCCAGACTCGGGCAGCCCTTGCGCGTGGCCACATTCAGCCGCGCGACCATCTGCTCGGTCACTTCGCCCTCCCAATCGGCCACGGCGTCCCAGAGGATTTGCTTCCCGGTTCCGGCGGCGACCGCCGGGCCAATGTCCCCCGAGAGCGTCTCGGCCGGCACAGCGAAGTTCGCGCCCCCATCGGCGGAGAGTTCAAGCAAGACGCTGACGGGTTCGTCGGCCGTCAGGTCGTAGGTCACCTTTACGCGCCGGTCGCTCAACTGCTGGGCCTGGACATTGGAGATGACCGGCTCTGCCGCGCGCGCTGCCACGGCCGCCGCCACCATCGCCCAAACCATCACGTGCCGAAAGGTCATCGGAGTGCTCCTTTAATTGCTCTGGAAGATGAGTTCAATCCGGGAGATTAAGAGCCAGCCATCGGGCGTGCTGCTGACTTCCAGGGTGAACTCGGTCTCGCCGTGATAGTTCGCCGCGTTGCCGCTGTAGATGAAGCTGTAGGCCTCGAAGGCCGCCATATTCGCCGCGAACTCGTTTTCGCCAATGGGCGTGCCGCCGGCCGACATCATCAGCCAGGCGCTCGTGCTGGCCGAGGTGTTCTTGACGTAGACGCGCAGTTCCTTGAGCCGGGTGTAGGGCAGGGTGGTGGGCAGGCGCACCTTACTGCCAGCGCTCATCACCAAGGCATTGCCGCCGCTGTAGCCCGCGCCCGCTTGAATCTGCAAGTTGGTGCACTGCCACAGCTCGCCGTCGAAGTTAATCTCCGCGTTGGGCACCGTGCCAATAGGCCAGTGGGCAAAGTCGTAGGAGACCAAGGTGACCGCGGACGGCGGCGTGACGCTCGTGCCCTGGGCCACCCAGAGCGCGATCTCCTCAATCTCCACGCCGGCCGTGTCGGCCGTCAGGGAGAAGTCGGTGAAGCCCTCGGGAAAGTCGAAGTAGACAAAGCCCACGTTGCTCATATTGGCCGGGAGCTGCACCTCCACGCTGGTGCTGCCGGAGAGGAAGGCCAGTTGGGCGGCGGCGCTGTTGGGGTTGCGCACGGCCACGCGCAGGGTCTTGGCCTGATCAATGGCCTCTAGCGTGGAGAGCGGCACGGCAGCAACCCCCTTCAACACAACGGCCGGCGAGGAGGCATTCAGCGTGATGCCGGAGGTGCGCCACGTCACGCCCTTGACCGTCAGCTGGGTGGGCGAGGTGCTGTAGGCCAGCCCCGCCGCGTCGTATGCAGCCTGGAAGTCGCTGCCGCGCCAGACGTAGGCCAGCTGCAGATCATTGAGCTTTTCGATGCGGCTATCCGAGCCATTGCGCTGCACCGGCCGGAAGCCCATTGGCACCGACCCCGCCCACGCATTCCCCGGGTTCACCGCCTGCCATTGCCAGAGCGGCTGGGTGTGCAATCCGCGCGCCAAGCGCGCCCCGCCCGAAGCCAACGCCTGCAAATCGCCCTCCACCACCTCGCGCTTGGGATAGGCCTCCGGCGAAAAGTTCGCGCCCAGGGTCCGCGTCCACTCGCCCACATTGCCAGCCATATCATAGAGCCCGTAGTCGTTGGCGGGGTAGGTGCCAACGGCCTGAAGGGTGCTGCTGCCGGTGGAGTAGGTGTGGTCGAAGGTGTCGCCCCAGGGGTAGCAAAGGTGCTCGGCGGCGTCATCGTGGTCGGGCCCGCGGGCGGCCTTCTCCCACTCGGCGGTGGTCGGTAGGTCGTAACCATAGGTGTGGCAAAAGAGGAGCGCGCCGGGCCAGGTGACCACGGCCGGGAAGTCCGCGTAGCCCTCGGCCACGTCGAAGTGGCTCACATTCCAGCGCAGGTTATTATCGCTCAAGGTGCAGAGTTTGGCGCCCTTGGCCACGCCCTCGAAGGTGTAGGCGGCCATCACCGCCGTGGTGCCCGAGCGCTCCACCTTGCCGGCGTTGAGCGCTTCGTTCAGAAAGTCGCAGTATTGCTGGCGCGTGATTTCCCGCGTCGAGAGCCGATAACTATAGGGAATATGCACGTGGCGCGCCGGACCGCTTCCCTCCGCGCCGCCATCCTGGCCTAGCAAAAAGCCGCTGGGCACAATCTCCTCGGTCCATTCCAACCCCGGGAAGCCCACCGTGTCGGTGGCAATCACCTGCACCACCATCCGCTCAGAATACTCGCCATCCCAATCCCGCGGCGCATCCCACACAATCTCCTTGCCCGCCCCTGACGTAATCCCATCGCCCACATCCCCCGAAAAGCTCCGCGCCGGAACCAAAAAGTGCGCTCCGCCATCGGCCGAGACCTCCACCCGCACATTCAGCGCGTCACCCTCATCATCGGCCACATCGTAGTGAATGACCACCATCCCGTCCGTGCGCTGCTCGGCCGAGACATTCGTCACCGCCGGTTCGGCCGCCCAAACCATTGCGCTCCATAGGCTCAACGCCAAAATCAACTGCTTCATCGCGCTTCTCTGCCTCCAAAAGCCGCCGATAGCATACCACATTTATCGTGTATACGCCCCACCCCCGGAAAGGTTACACCCAATGGGGCCCGCGGAGTGGCCCCTGCAAAACCTTGACTGCCCCGGGTCCGATACACATCCGCCCTGCTTTACATTTTTGTCCGCCCCGGGTTGACCTCGAGGTAGGCCCGGGTTCGAGGTCAACCCGGCCCGGGTCCACTTATGAACAGGTTTGTGAACCGAGTTATCGACAGGCGCTGTCGATAACTTCCCTCGCCTAGGCACAAAAAAGGCCCCCGCGCAAGGGGGCCTTTTGGCTATCAGCTAACCGCTAACGGCTAACCGCTCTTAGTGCAGCCGATAGGTGGCACTAACGGCATCGGGGGCCGTCTTGGCGAAGAAGGAGGCGATGGCCGTGTCGTAGTCGGCGGTGTGGGCGAAGGACTTCTTCATCAGGTAGAAGCGGGTGTCGAGGCCCAGGGTGCCATTCTGCTCGCGCAGTTCGGTAATCAGGCGCGCGTAATCCTGCGGATCGGTGACGGAGGCCACGCGCAGGTAGTTCTTGGCCGATGCGCGGACCATGCACGGGCCGCCGATGTCGATGTTCGTGCGGGCCTGCTCGGGGGTGACACCCGGGAGGGCCACCGTGCGCTTGAAGGGGTAGAGGTTGACCACCACCATGTCGATCGGCACGGCGCAGAGGCGCTGGATGTCGGCCTGATGGGCGTCGTTATAGGTCTCGGAGAGGATGCCGAGATAGATCTTGAAGTCGAGGGTCTTGACCAGACCTCCCTGCATCTCGGGCTGGCCAGTGTAGTCCGAGACCGCCACCAACTGACCCTCCTGCCCCGGCTTGAGCAGCGCCTTGATGGCTGAGTAGGTCCCGCCCGTGGAGTAAATCGTAATCCCCGGGCACGCCTCCAACAGCGCCGGCACAAAAGTGTCCAGCCCGGTCTTATCGGA
>CAMGJH010000073.1 GCA_946056345.1 uncultured Lentisphaeraceae bacterium
CGCCGAGCGGTTAGTTCTCTCCGCGCCGCGTGATAATCCGCGCCGCCGTTCCTTGAGTGGATCTCGAGCGAGCCGTTATGCGCGAAAGGCAAAGCACTTTAGCGCGAGGAAGGTGAGGGGAATGCCGAGGAGAGCGGAGAGGAGGTAGGCGAGGAGCTTGGGCCAAGCGAGGAGGTTGTAGATGAGCGCGACGGTGAGGTTCTGGATGAGGAAGTTGGGGAGGTAGGCGATGGCATAGCGCAGGAAGGCGGGAAAGGTGGGGCGAGCGTGGAAGGTGACGCTGGCGTTAAGGAGGTAGGAGAAGAAGAGGCTGAGGAGATAGCCGGTCACGAAGGCGGCGTTGGCTTGTAGGAGAAAGGAGAAGCCCCAGGCGAAGCCGACCCCCGTGAGGACGTTGAAGCCGCCGCAAAGGATGAAGCGCAGGAATTGGCTCGAGCAGAAGTGTACGCGCAGGCTGTGGGAGAGGGGAAGCTCCTGCGGCCACGGAACGCACCGGCCCCGGCGTACCCACCAGGCTGTTTGGGCGTAATGGGCCAGGGGCGCGTCGCTTAGAGAATCCGACCAAAAGCCATCGATGGTCGCTTTGGGAAAGGTTTCGCGGAAGCGGCGGACCTTCTCCGCGCCCCGGCAGTTCGCACCGAGGAGTTCGCCCGTGCGAGGGTCCATCCGCGTGGCGATGAGGGGGAGACCTTCTAACCACGGGCAGGCGCGGATAAGGAAGTCGGGCGAGGCCGTGATAACGCAGTCTTTGCGGCTCGGTTGGTACCAAGCTGCGCGGCGCTTTACTGAGCGGCTCTGCCAGAAGTCTGCGACCGCTTGCTCGGGGTAGGGAAGACCGTTTAGGAAACGAAAGAAGCCCGCCTTGGCGCGGCCGCGGTCGATTAGACCGAGCATCAGCATCGCCACGGCCCACCCTTGGCCCGGGAGAAAGCGCACAAGCTGCGGGTGACGGCGAAGGGCAAAACGCCAAAAGTCCACCGAGGCATCACCACGGTAGAGGGTGCCGTCGAAGTCGTAGAGATTCATACCGCCCCCCACGGCGCGTAAAGCAAGAACAGGAGAAGTCCGGCATAGGCGAGGCCCAGAATGATAAGCGCAGGGTCGTGCAGGAAGACTTCCACCGGGTCGCCGTCGGACTCGCGCTCAATGGTAAGGTTATACTTCATTAAGATCAGGAGGACGAGCGGCACGGTCCAGACCAACTGCTCGCGGCCTTGGGCCACGCTCCAGAGGGCGTAGAAGGCGATGGCGAGCCCTAGGCAAAGATACATATTGCGATCGAGGAACTCGGCGGTATAGAAGCGTAGCACCCGCCGCGTGCGCGCACCCTTGAGGCGGCGAAGCTCGTTACGCCGCTTGCCGAGCCCGAGATAGCACGCGCCGGTCAGGACCGTCAAATAGAGCCAGTGCGAGACGGCGATGCCGGTAATGGCCGAGCCGAACATCACGCGGATGAGAAAGCCGCAGGCCAGGATTGCCACGTCCAAGACAGGGATATGCTTCCAGCCGAAGCTGTAGGCCATATTCAACCCCACGTAGAGCGCGCCCCACGCCAGCGCGCGTCCGGGCGCGGCCACCGGCCACAATGCTGCGCCCCCTGCGAGGAGGAGCCCCACCAGAAGGCAACATGCACTCCGCCGGGAGACGGCCCCCGAGGCGATGGGGCGAAAGCGTTTGACCGGGTGAAGGCGGTCGCGCCGCGCGTCCAGACAATCATTGAGCACATAGACGGCGGAGGCCCAGCAGGTGAAGGCGAACCAGCCGGCGAGGGCGGACAGGAGTAAGTGCGTCTCGAAGAAACGCCCGTGGAAGAAGAGGGGCGCGAAGACGAGTACGTTCTTGACGCAGTGGTGCAGACGCAGCAGTTTAAGCCAGGCTTTCATCGGTGCGCTCCTTACTGGGCCGGATAGGATTGTGCCAGGAAGTGGACCATCTCGGCGAAGGCCGGGAGCGTGTTCCAGGCGGTTAGGGCCGCGAGTAGAAGGTAGACCGCGCCCGCGAAACGCGCGCCCACGAGCCGCTCGATGAGTTTGGCCGCAAGCCCCACGAAGGCCCACGAGAAGTAGAGCACATAGAGGATGAGGCCATTCTCGGCCGTCCCCCAACCAATCAGGCAGAGCAGTAGCCACGAGAAGATCACCCATCCCGTGCAGACGCGCACGAAACGCTCCCGCCAACAGAGTAAACTCCCGACCAAAACGGTCCCCAACAAGAGCGTGCCGCAGAGGAGGGCTTGCGGTGAGACATCAGCTGTTAGGTGCCAGGCAATTTTCTTCGCGTAGAGGGTGGGGCCGGCCTCCGGCGCGTAAAAGTTCATCGTCACGAACGCCAACCACATTCGCAAGCGCTCCATAAAGTCAAGGGTCTTGCCCGTGAAGTTGAGATACATCTGCGTGCGCGCTGCCCAGGTGGCCAAGAGATCTATCCGGCAAAAGAGGACGAAGGCCCCCACAAAGGCCACCCCGGCGTAGCAGTATTGGCAGAAGAGGTCGCGCCACGCACGGACATCGCGCCGATGCAGGTGGGCCAAGGCCAGCGCGGCGCTCGTCAGTAAGGAGCCTGTGGCCCCAACGAAGCCAACCACCCAAGCCCTCTTCTCTTCACGGCGCGTATTGAGGAAGAAGAGGAGCCAAAAAAGCGCCACAACGTATTGCTCCACCTGCGTGCACATCAAGAGTGTGGCGTAGCCTGCGCTTAACCACGCCACCATTCCGAGGCGTGCCAGGCGCCCGCGCAACGCCATCAGCCGGACCAGCCACCCAAAGGCCACCATCACCAACAACACCTGCGCCATCGCCACGCACCAGCCGCGCGAGAGCGTCACCACTGGCAGAAGCAAATCGCGGAGGCAGAGGAAGGGGCTGACAAAGGGGAGCGCGCAGACGGCAAAGAGCGGTTGGCGGAAGTCATTTTCGCCGTGCGCAAGGCGGGTGAAGGTGGCGGGGGCATTATTGGCAAGCGTTCCATCAGAGGTGTAGATGACATCAAAGCTAAGTTCCGTAATGGCGGCCTGGCTGTAAGCCCACGAGACAATTCCAGCCAAGCAGAGCGCGATGAACACCATTCCCGCACGCTCGGTACGGTCCATCCCTCGCCATAACGCTGCCACCTTAGGCCCGATCACGCGCCAAAACCAAGCCATCAACACTCCAACCGCCGGCGCGGCCACCAATGCACCCCCCACCGCCACGACAACAATTGGCCAAAGCTGCCACTGAAACAGTAGCCCAAGCTTTCTCAAGACACCCCCGGTGGCGACCAACTGCTGCAGAAAGGAGACAATCAGCACCTGCAGAACTGCCATAGTCGAAAGCGCCACGCCAAGCCGTTCACCACGCCCACATTGTTTCCACGGACTGCTCAACGCCGGCAGGCAGCAACTCGCCGCAACAACCAACCCCATCGATAGTGCGCACGCAACGAACGAGTCAAGCGCCGCGCGTATATTGAGGCACAAAAAACCACCCCACCCAACCGGGAACCAACTGTTCCTAAGCAGGTTCCTAAACCCCACTGAAATCAAGTCACGAAATGCCCTCATGGCTCTTCCTTTGTTGCTCATTGTTTGCCGGAAGAGACCAAAAAGGAACCTCTCCCGGTGCACCAGAGAGGGCGCTTAGGAAGCCCGTTGAGGACACACCGAAAGAGGTACGCTGCACGAGCGAACCTCCAACCTGTCGTCCTCAACAAAAGGTTCCTAAGCTTTTCTCTGATGACGATGCGTTGGAAACGCAAGAATAAAACAATTTAGGCTCGCCCTAAATGTGCCCCCAGTATAGCACACCTGCAGGTGTTCCATGAAATATGCCAAGACGCACTCTAGTTTTTTGGGGGAAGACGCGCCCCAGCCCCGCGGGCTCTTATTTGTTTCTCCTGCCCGAGGTGCGCCTCCTCTTAGCCCCGATCGAGATGGGGGGGGGCTACGACATCGCACATCGCTGCGAGGTGCTCGCTGTCGCTCGCGTGAGGGGCGCTGTGGTCTTAGAGGGTGAAACGGAAGGTGGAGCCTTGGCCGGGGGTGGAGCGCTCGAGGGTGACCTCGGCGTGGAGGGCGAGGGCGATGGCGGCGACGAGCGCGAGGCCGAGGCCGAAGCCGGGGAGGGTGCGGCTACTGTCGGCGCGGTAGAAGCGCTGGAAGAGGCGGTCGCGCTCTTCGGGGGCGATGCCGCAGCCGGTGTCGGCCACACGGAAGGTGGGGTGGCCACGTTCAAGGGAGAGGGAGAGTGTGACGGTGCCGCCGGCGGGGGTGAACTTGAGGGCGTTGTCGAGGAGGTTCGCCAGGGCGCGGCGAAGGAGGGGGGCGCAGGTGGTGGCCGGGTGGCGTTCGGGGAGGTCGGCGCGCAGGGTGATGGCCTTCTCCTCGGCGAGGACGGCGAAGCACTCGACCATCTCGCGGGCGAGATCGGCAAGGTCGCAGGGTTCGCCGGGGCCGACCCCGATGTTGTGGCCCACGCGCGTGATCTCCAGGAGGGCGGAGATGAGTTCGAGCATGCCGTTGCACTCCTCGGCGACCTCGCTGGCGAGGGCGGCGGTCTCTCCGCCTGCCGAGAGGGCGAGCTCGGCGCGGGTGCGCAGGCGGGTGATGGGGGTGCGGAGGTCATGGGCAATGTTGTCGGTGACGGTGCGCAGGTCGGCAAGGAGGCGTTCGGTGTTGCTGGCGAGGGTGTTGACAGCGCGGGAGAGGTGCTCAAACTCCTCGCCGGGGCCGAGGGCAGGGACGCGGCAGGCGAAGTCGCCGGCGGCCATTGCTTCAACCATCTTGACGGCGTGGCCGAAGCCGCGGAAGAGGCGTTTGGCCAGGCAGGTGGCAAAGAGCAGGAGGAAGAGGGCCATCAGCAGGAAGCCGCCAAGGGCGCCCCAGAGGAGCCGCTGGTGGATGAAGTCCTGCGAGCGCAGATCCTGGGCCACGGCTAGGAGGGTGCCATCGGGGAGCGGTTTGGCGCAGATCCGGAAGTGTCGCTTGGGGGTGCCGGTCTCGGCGGTCTGGCGCCAGAAGCCGTCACGGTCGGTGCGTTGACCGCGGCGGCCGTAGCGGGGCTTCATAAAGAGGATGGGAAGTTCGCGGGCGGCGGGGGAGAGTTCAAGGATGTCGCGGCCGCCGGGGCGGAGGTGTGCGGCATAGACATCTGGAGAGCGGGCGGCGAGGGAGAAGTTGTCGCTCTCGGCGAATGTGTCGGCAAAGGTTCGCCACTGGACGGTGAGTGCGCGGTCGAGGTCAGCATTGAGGGCAACAATCCAGAAGCCGATGATGATGACGAGGGTGAGGGCTGCGGCAGCGAGAGCGGAGAGGGTGTAGGCGGCGGTGAGGCGGAAGCGGACGCTGCGGCAGCGGCGGAGGCGTTTATCCCAGGACATAGCCAAAGCCTTTGACGGTGCGGATGAGTTTGGGCTCAAAGGCCTTATCGACCTTCTCGCGCAGGCGGCAGACGCGCGCCTCGACGACATTGGTGCCGGGGTTGAAGTCGTAGCCCCAGACGTGTTCGATGATGGTGGACTTGGAGACCACGCGGCCGCGGTTGCGCATGAGGTATTCGAGGAGGAGGAACTCGAGGCGCTGGAGTTCAATGGGCTGGCCATCGCGCGTGACGGTACGGGTGAGGCGGTCGAGGACGAGGGTGCCGACTTGCAAGCGGGTCTGCTCGCGTTGCGAGGTGGCACGGCGGAGGAGGGCTTGAACGCGCGCGACGAGCTCGGAGAGGGAGAAGGGCTTGGCGAGGTAGTCATCGGCCCCCAACTCTAGACCGTGGACCTTGTCCTCCACCGCGTCACGCGCCGAGAGAATAAGGATGGGGAAGGTGGCACGGCGGTTGCGCAGCGTTCGAATAACCTCCAAGCCGCTCAACCCAGGGAGCATCACATCCACAATTGCCACATCGGGCGGCTCGGCGATAGCGGTGGCCAGGCCCCCAGGACCGTCGGTGGCCACGCAAACGCTCCAGCCATCCTCCTCAAAGCCGCATTTGACAAAGCCGGCCGTCTTGCGATCGTCCTCAATAATCAGCAACTTCATTTGCGTACTCCTTCCCTTGAAGCGTACCAAACGATGCGCGCGAGCTCAAATGGCGCGCGGAGCATCGCCCC
>CAMGJH010000074.1 GCA_946056345.1 uncultured Lentisphaeraceae bacterium
GGTGGGTCTCGACCAAGAGGCCGTCGCAGCCCGCGCCCAGCGCCGCGCGAGAGAGGGGAATCACCAGCTCGAGCTTGCCGCCGCCGTGCGAAGGATCGGCCACGATCGGCAGGTGAGTCAGGCGCTTGACTGCGGCCAGCGAGCCGAGGTCGAGGCAGTTGCGAGTAATCGTCTCGTAGGTGCGAATGCCGCGCTCGCAGAGGATAACCTGCGTACAGCCGTTGGCCATCAGGTATTCGGCGCTCTGCAGCCACTCCTCAACGGTTCCGGCCATCCCGCGCTTGAGGATGACCGGCTTGCCGGCCTTGCCCAGACGCTCGAGCAGGTCGTAGTTCTGCGAGTTGCGCGCGCCCACCTGGAAGACATCGGTGACATCCATCAGCCCCTCGATCTGGTTCGGGCCGGGCACCTCGGTGATGAAGGCAACTTCCGGGAAGTCCTTCTTCACCTCGCGCAGCACGCGAATGCCCTCTTCCTTGAGGCCCTGGAAGTCGTAGGTGGAAGTGCGCGGCTTGTAGACCATCGCGCGGATGACCTTGATGCCCAGCTTGACCAGGTCGGCCACCACCGCGTGGAACTGGTCGTAGCTCTCCACGGCGCACGGGCCGGCCATTACCGGGATGTTCCCGCCGCCAATCTTCGTTCCCTTGATGTCAACAATTGTGTCCTCCGGCTTGAAGTCGCGAGAGACCAACTTGTACTTCTTGCTCACGTGGATAATCTCCTGAACCGTGTCGAGCGCTTCGAGTTGCGCCACCGTCTGCGGATTGATTTCGTTCCCGATACAGGCAATCACCGTCTGGTCGGTACCCGTCGTCACGCGCGGTTGATATCGCAGCGAGGTAATCCAGTCGCAGATTGTCTGCACATCTGCTTGCGTCGCGGTCGGCTTCATAATGATAATCATCGTTGTCTCACTTTCCTTAAAAGAAAGCCGCACACCCTTCAAGGGAGCGCGGCCGATCAAACATTGTTCCTTCTACAAAACCTTAGAGAACAACCCGAGCGGCGCGCGGACTGCTAAAGTAAAAGTAAAAGTAGAAGGGCTTGTGTGTCATCAGCGCGTAGAATACTCCAATCGCCGCCGCCGTGTCAAGCACTTTTTGCGACTTTTCTTTACAGCTCACACTTCGGGACAGTGAAGGAGCGGCGGACACGAAAAAAGCCGAAGTCTTGCGACTCCGGCTTTAAGATGGTGCTCGGGGGGGGACTCGAACCCCCACGGATCTCTCCACATGCACCTCAAGCATGCGTGTATGCCATTTCACCACCCGAGCGGTGAATACGGGCGGAATGATAGCAAACCCCCAATACAGAATGCAAGCCCTTTTTTCACTTTTTTTGCACTTGGGCCGGGTTGACCTCGGACCCGGGCCGGGTGCGCTACAAGGGGGGGGACCATTTTGTAGCGGTGTCTGCTTGAATAGGCAACCTTAGGGGTTAGGTTAGGCTCATATCACCCCTAGGCTTGGAGTCTTTTGGCAGAGCCGCGCACGCGCGCTCTAGCCACCATTTAACAAGCGCAGCCCCATCGACAGCGTGTAAGCGCAGGCGCGTAAACTTTTTGTGCGAGGGGGGCTGAGCGGGGTAAGGCCCCAGGGTAAAAGTAAAGCCGCCGGATTCGGCGGCTTGCAAGCGATGGCCCGGTCCAATGCGACGGGCCAATCCTTCATCGCTCCTCACCGGTCGTGACGATCGTGCGTGAAGACACCTTCGGGCAGGCCGATGCGGAAGTGATGTTTGCGCCACCACCAGCGGTTGAGCGGCGGCTCGAGAGTCTGGAGCTTATTGCCCTCGGCATTGACGGTGTGGGAGGAAGGATGGGCCTCAGCGAAGTCGAGGAAGTGGCCCATCAACTCGTGGGAGAGGAGCGTGGACTGGTTGGTCCAGGGGAGGACCCAGCTATCGACGCAGAAGAAGTCCGGGCCAATCCGCTTAATCCACCGTGGGAAGAGCTGCTCTGGGTGGCGCTCGATATAGGGGCTGCGGCCCGCCCAACGCTGGGCCTTCCAGGGGCGAATGAACCGCCGAAGGCACTTGAGCCAGTACGGCGAGCAATCGAGTTCCTCGGTGTTAGCCCAGCGCGGATCGCAGGCTTGCACCTCCCAGAAGCGCGAATACATCCGCGCAAAGCGGTTCTGCGCCCCGGGGTTGTAGCGGTTGCGCAGGCGGACGAGATCAACCTCGCCGGCTTCCAGGTGGGCCATCGCCTCGCGCAACTGGGCTTCCATCGACTCGGTGCTGACGCAGATCGGGAAGTCATTCTCCAGGACCAGCAGGTAATCGGTCTGCACGGTCTGCCAAATCCAGCGGAAGCCGCCCTGAATGCCGAGGTTGTTCTCGCGGTCGATGTGGCGCAGCCCGAAGGAGTCAACAATCGCGCGCAGTTCGGGGGTGGAGCTTTGGATACAGACGATCACCTCGTCGAAGAGGCGATAGAGGCCGTGGTCAATGTGGCTTTGGATGGTGTGGCGGGTGGTCTCCGGCGACTTGAAGCCGAGGATCGCCAGCCCAACCGTCTTGCCATAGGGCGCACCGAGGTGCCCACTTCCTGCGGCCGGCACGGCGACCTGGGGCTCGGCGACCGACGCGGCGGGCTGCTCGAGCACGTGGCTCAACACCTCCCGGACCACCTTCAGCTTACCGCGACTCTTGGGTTTGAGGGTCCACACCAGGCGCCAGGAGACGCGGCGGCGGGCCTTACGCATCTCATCGCGCCAGAAGCCATCGCCTGAATACTCCGGGTGAAGGGTCGGGGCGGCCTGGGCAGCAGCCTCCAAGGCCCGCCGGAACTCGGCCTCGCGCCCAGCCAACGCCATCAGCGGCGCGGTTTGGTTAAAGACGGCGAGGACGGAGAAGGCATCATTCCACACGCCACGGCGCGGAGAATATCCAAACCCGAGACCACAGTTGGAGCGGATAAAGTCAAAGGGCGGATTGTAGTAGCTCGGATTGGCCTTGGGAATCGCAGTCTGGAAGTCGATGAGCCACAGGCCCTCTGGGGCGAGGAGAAGGTTCTTGGGATTGATGTCGCGGTGGTAGATGGAGCCCTTCACAGCCGCCTGCGCAAGGTCCAGCAACCCCAACCGGAGGACCTCCGAACGGGCCTCGCCCAGCGGCTGCTTGGCCCGAACGAGATCCATCAACACCTCCCCTTGCACATAGGGCGAGACCACGACCACACTGCCATCGCGCAAGGTGTAGGTGTGCAGCGGGCAAGCCACGCGAATATGGCCCAACCCCAGCCGCTGCAAATCGGCCGCATACCGGCGCGTCATCTCGCTCTCCGCTTGAGCTTCATCGACCAGGTGCGGAGCGTAGTGCTTCAAGAAGCACTGCTGAGCCGGAGAAGCCCCCTGGGCGGTCAGCGTTGCACGCCAAAAAGTGGAACCCGAAGCGCTCCATCCAACCGATAGCGGGTGCAACTGGCAAACATCGCCGAAGGACTCAACTTCGCGGCGAAAGGCTTCTTCTTCGCTAGAGAGGTGTGGGGAGGTGCTCATGTTCTTGGGTGTCGATACAACGAGGGTTCAGGGACGAAATCGGCCGCGCGTAGCCACAAGGTAGGCTTGCCAAGGGCGCAAGCCACGCGGGACGATGCGCCGAGCAATCAGGAGAGGCTCCGTCGCTAAGGGGCGGAGTTTCTTATGCATTGTGGCGGCCAAGGTGTAACCGGCGCGGCTGACGGCCTCGACGACCTGCGCGTTGTAGCCGCCGCAGGGATAGGCGAAGGCTCGAGGCGCTTCGCCCAACAGACGCTCGAGCCAGGCGCGGTTCTCGACAATCTCGCGCTCGGCCTCAGCCAGGGGCACCTCGTCCAACCGCGTGTGATGGGCGGTGTGGCCGCCGAACTCGATGAGGCCGGAGGCCGCCATCTCGCGGATCTGCGCGGGGGTCAGGAAGGCGAGGTCCGTTTCGCCGCGGTTAGTGACGAAGCAGGTGGCCTTGGCCTTGAAGGCTTGAAGGATAGGGAAGAGCTCGGTGTAGTTGTCGGCGTAGCCATCGTCGAAGGTCAGCACCACGCTCCGGCGCACGGGCTTGTCGGCAGCCTCGGAAAGGGTCTGGAAGGTGTAGCCGGCCTTGCGCAGCGCGGTCAAGAGCCAGCACAACTCGCCCGGGCGGACGGTGTTATTCGGGCAGACGGGGTCGACCACCCGCTCATTGACCGTATGGAGCATCAGCACGATGGGGACCTTGGCCGGCGTGCGCGGCCGCCACCAGGCGACTGCGCCGCTGAAGCCCACCGCCGCCGCGCCGATTACGCCCATGGCCACCACGCGCGCCGCCATCGGCAGCCCCAGGCAGAGGAGCAACCCCGCCACCACAGCCACCACGCCCCCGGCAATCCACCGCTCGTAGGCGCGGGCCTTGGGAATAACGACCAGGCACTTGGCCCCCTGGCGGCCGCGGTCGAGCCGGCGATGCGTGAAGACCCCTTCGGGCAGCCCGATACGCAGGTGCTGGCGGCGCCACCAGAGGCGGTTGAGGGGTGTCTCGAGGGTGGGCATCTTGTTACCCTCGGAGTTGTGGATGTGCCAGGAGGGGTGCGAGTCGGCGTAGTCGAGGAGTTTACCGAAGCGCGCGTGGGAAATCAGGGTGCACTGGTTGGTCCAGGGGAGCACCCAACTGTCGACGCACAGGAAGTCCGGCCCCAAGCGCTTTATCCAGCGCGGAAAGAGGCGCTCGGGATAACGCTCAATGTAGGGACTGCGGCCGCACCAGCGCTGGGCTTTGAGGGGGCGCAAGCAACGCCGCAACGCCTTGATCCAGGCAGGGGCAGTACTCAATCGCTCGGTATCCGCCCAACGCGGATCGGGCTCACGCACCGGCCAAAAGTAGGAATAGGGCCCGGCAAACCGGTTCTGCTCGCCAGGGTTGAAGCGGTTGCGCAGGCGGACGAGGTCGACCTCGCCGGCCTCCAGGCGCGCCATCGCCTCGGCCAACTGCGCACGCATCGCCTCGGGGCTGACGCAGACGGGGATGTCGTTCTCCAAGATGAGCACGTAGTCGGTCTTCAGCGTCTCCCACGCCCAGCGGAAGCCGCCCTGGATGCCCAGGTTCTCCGGCCGACCAACGGCCCGAACGCCACAAGCCTTGGCCATCGCCAGGTCCTCCTCGCTGCAAGCTTGGAAGCAGACGGTGACCTGGTCAAAGAGGTCATAGAGGCCGTGAGCGAGGTGGTTCTCAATCGAGGCGCGCGTGGTGCCCGGAGCCTTGTAGGCCAGGATGGCCAGACCGACGGTCTTGCCGTAGGGCGCGCCAAGTCGCTGAATGGGGGTGGAGGCGGGCATCTTGTCAGGCTCCCTTGATGACTTTCCGCTTGTAGATGAGTATACCGCAAATGAGCACGCGCTCGTAGCCCTTCTTCGTGTAGCGGAAGTAAAAGAAGCCGAGCAGGTGGGCCCAAAGGAAACTCCAGGTTTGGTCGCGGTAGGGCGTCTGGCGCAGATAGCGCACATAACCCGGCCAGGTGCGATTCTTCCAGAGGCAGCACCAAGGCTTGGAGGAAAAGTTTGCGAAGTGGCGGACCACCATCTGCTCGCCCTTCGGCAGATACTTTGGATCCACGCAGTTAAAGCGCATCGGCAACTCCAGGATGCGCCCCTCCATCGTGAGGTTGATGACATCCTGATCGGGCCAGGCAATGTGGTCGAAGTGCTTGGCGGTGTTTTCCATACACTTGCGGCCAAACCCCTCGCGGCGCAGGGTCTCCAAATTCATCACCAACATGCCCGAGAGGAAGTACTTGGCATCCGGGCGCATGCCCAGCCGCTGCTTGTAGGCGCGGAACTCGGGCGTATCCTCCTTGAGGTCGGTAGTGCCGGCCAACGGGCAGTCGCCCAGGTCCCACTGCCACAGCGGCAAGAGGTCGCCCAAGGCCAACACATCCACATCAATGTAGATCGTGCGCGCCTCGTCCGTCAGTAACTCCGGCAGGAGGTAGCGATAGTACATCTCCTGGGTGATGTGCTCGATCGGCAGGGGAAAGGCATCGAAATGACGCCGATCCACCTTATGAAAGACGAACTCAAAGCGCCCCTGCGAGCTCTCCGCCCACCCC
>CAMGJH010000075.1 GCA_946056345.1 uncultured Lentisphaeraceae bacterium
AACCCTTTCATTCACCTCCCTTCCTTCCAGGCCGCGCCCCGCGCGGCCTTTTTTGCGCTCGCCGGGCGGGGGCTGCTCGCCCCCGCGCCCCTAGGCAGGGCGATGACATAGCTCCTGCGGACTTGCTCGCCCTGCACCCCGGGAGCGCCCTGCGGGCACGTCGGCATTGACCCCAAGCCCCCGCCGCGCCGCTCCGGGTTGCCCGCCGCGGTTAGCGGCTAACCGCTAACGGCTAGCGGCTAACCGCTAGCTAGTTGCCGTGGGGCAAAGGTTTATGGTATCTTAGGCGCGTTTCTATTGAAGGAGCTGCTATGGCCGGGCTGTTTACGCATATTCGGAACTTGCTGTCGTGCGACATCGGGATTGACCTTGGAACGGCCAATACCCTCATCTTTATGAAGGGGCGGGGCGTGGTTATCCGCGAGCCTTCGGTGGTCGCTATGCAGAAGGGCACGAAGAAGATCCTGGCCGTGGGCGAGGAGGCCAAGCGGATGATTGGGCGCACGCCGGCAGGCATCGTGGCCGCGCGGCCGATGAAGTCGGGCGTGATTGCGGACTTCGATATCACCGAGGCGATGATTCGCTACTTCATCTCCAAGGCGCGCGGGCACAAGGTGTTGCGACCGCGCGTGGTCATCGCGGTCCCCTCGGAGATCACCGAGGTGGAGTGGCGCGCGGTGGAAGAGGCGGCCAAGCACGCCGGCGCGCGCGATGTCACGCTCATTGAAGAGCCGATGGCCGCGGCGATTGGCGTGGGGCTGCCGGTGGCCGAACCTTCGGGCAATCTTATCGTGGATATTGGCGGCGGCACCTGCGAGGTGGCGCTCATCTCGCTGGCGGGCATCGTCCAGGCCAAGAGCGTGCGCGTGGGCGGGGATACAATGGATGAGTGCATCATTCAGTATATGCGCCGGGTTTACAACCTGCTCATCGGCGAGCGGATGGCCGAAAACATCAAGGTCTCTATCGGCTCGGCCTACCCGCTGGCCGAGGAGATGACGATGGAGGTGCGCGGGCGCGACCTCGTCGCCGGCCTGCCCAAGACCCTCCTGGTCACCTCCGAAGAGATTCGTGAAGCGCTCAAGGACCCGGTCACCTCCATCGTCGATGCCGTGCGCAACCTCTTGGCCGAGGCTAAGCCTGAGCTCTCGAGCGACTTGGTTGACCGCGGCATCGTCCTCTCCGGCGGCTCCTCGCTTCTGCGCGGGCTCGACCGCCTCATCGCCGCCCAGACCGGTCTGCCCGTCATTGTGGCCGACGACCCCCTCTCGGGCGTAGCTAACGGCACCGGGCGAATGCTCGAAGAGCTCGACTTCTACAAAGAACACCTCGCCCGGCGACACTAAGGCTCGCGTAGCGGGCGAGTATGAAGCGCACCTGGCTTTGGCTGCTGGCCGCCCTTGGCGTGTTGCTGTTCGTTGGGGCGAACCGGCAGGTGCGGGGCTTTTGCTCAGAAATTCTCTATCCCTTCCAACGCGCGATGGCGGCGGTGGGCCAGCAGTTGTCGGGCCGGCTGGGCGCTGCCTGGCGCGGACTGTGCGATGGGCCGGTTCGCGAGACGCAGGCGGCCGAGGTCGAGCGGCTGCGCGTGATGCTCGCGCAGGCCGATCGCCTGGCCGAGGAGAATGGCGCGCTGCGCGCAGCCCTCGCGTGGCAACGGGCTCAGCCGGCGAAGGTGGTGGCCGCGCCGGTGTGGGCGCACGGCGGCGGGTTGGGTGTCTGGCCGCGGCTGAGCTTGGCGGTGGGGTCGGCGCAGGGGGTGAAAGCGGGGGATGCGGTGGTGGTGCCCGAGGGGCTCGTCGGGCGCGTGGCCGAGGGGGTGACGCGCCATCGCTGCGAGGTGATTTTGCTCTCCGACCCGCTCTGCCGCGTGGCGGCGGAGGTCCCCGGCGGGGTCAAGGGCGTGGTGCAGGGGAGCGAGGGCGCGGACTTCGGGCGCGACGGCACCGAGGAGGCGCTCTATGTGGCCCGCCCGTTGGTGATGCGCTTTGTCGGCCGCCACGCCAAGTTGCGCGAGGGGCAGGAGCTCTTCACCGAGGGCAGCGGCGGGCTCTTCCCGGCCGGGCTGCTCATCGGGCGCGTGGTGGCGGTGCAGCGCGAGGAGAGCGGGCTGCTCAACGAGGTGCTCGTGGCCCCGGCGGTGGACCCGGCCCTCCTGCGCACGGCCTTCGTGATGGTCGCCGCCGCGCCGGGGCCGGAGGATGATCGCGATGGGGCCGAGTGAGCGCCGGTGGGACGCGCTCTGGCTGACGCTCTTTGCCGCAGTGTTGGTGGGGGCGCTCAACCGTTTGCTGCCGAGCGTGCCGGCGGTGCAGTTGGTGGTGGTGCCGGCGTGGTTGGGCTACTGGATGTCCACGCGCGGGCCGCGGCTGGGGGCGTGGGTGGCGCTGTGGGGCGGTGCGTTGCTAGAGTGCGATTGGGACCTGCCGCCGGGCACGTGCATCCTCTTCCTCTTGATGATCTGGGGCGCTATCCGCCTCTTCCGCGACAATTTTCCCGAGGAGGTCGGCACCCTGCACGGTCTGCTCTGGGGCGTGACGCTGGCGCCGGTCTTCCGCCTGTGGGTGTGGGCGTGGAGCGCGTGCTGGCCGGGGGTGGCGGCCGAGGCGCTCGCGCCGAGCCTGGCCGGACTCTTGGCCACGCCCTGCGCGGGGGCGTTGGGGGGAGCGGCGGCCTTTGCCCTGGCGCGGCGTGCGGAGTTCCGGGTGCTCAAACCCAAGCAGGAGGAGACGCTCGGCCATGCAAATTGAGGCGTCGCAGGCGAGCGTGGTCCACGGCTGGACGCTCTGGGTGCTGCTGGCGTGCTTCCTGGCGGGCTTTGGGGTGCTGACCGCGCGGCTGTGGCGGGTGCAGGTGCGCGAGAATATGCGCTACGACGGCGTGAAGGAGCGCCAGAGTCTGCGCCGCGTGGAGGTGCCCGGCCTGCGCGGGCGCATCCTCGACCGCCACGGCGAGGTGCTGGCCGACAACCGCCCCGCCTACGAGGTGGTCATCTACTGCGAGGAGCTCAGCCAACCCGGTGCCTGGCGCAACACCATCCTCGCCGTCGATTCGCTCATCGACCAGCTCGCCGAGCGCCTCGGTCTGGTCCGCCAAGTGACGCGCGAGCAGGTGGCCCGCCACGTCAACGAATCCCGCCCCATCCCCCTCGTGGCCTGGCGCGACGTGGACTTCCGTACGGTGGCCTACCTCTCCGAGTGGGCCGAGGAGCTCCCCGGGGTCGAGGTCCGCCCGATGCCCCGGCGTATCTACCCCAATGGCGCCCTCGCAGCCCACGCTCTGGGCTACGTGGGCGAGCGCACCGAAGAGGCGGCCGACCGCACGCTCTGGGACTACCGCCTGCCCGACCCGCGCGGCCGCACCGGCCTCGAACGGCAGTACGACCACCTCCTCGCCGGCAACAGCGGCGAAGTGATGCTCCGCGTCGATTCGCGCGTCTACACCCGCGAGCGCTGGGTCCGCCGCCACGCCGAGCAGGGGCGCGACCTCACCCTCACCCTCTCGCTCCCCCTCCAGCGCGCAGCCGAGGCGGCCCTCGACGGGCGCCCGGGCGCTGTGGTGGCCCTCGACCCGCGCAATGGCGATGTGCTGGTCCTTGCTTCGGCCCCAACTTACGACCTCAACGCCTTTATCCCGTCCATCTCCCGCTCCGCCTGGCAGCAGCTTCTCGACAACCCCGACAAGCCCCTCTTCAACCGCGCCATCCAGGCCCAGTACTCCCCGGGCTCGGTCTTCAAGCCCTTCGTCGCCATCGCTGCCCAGGAGCAGCGCTTCGACCCCGAGACCCTCTTCGAGTGCACTGGCCTCTTCGCCGACTTCGGCTGCCGCCTCCGCTGCCACTACAAGTACGGCCACGGCGAGCTGAACCTGCGCGAAGCGCTGATGAAGTCTTGCAATCCCTACTTCTGCACCTTGGGCACGCGCATCGGGATGGAAGCCATCGCCGCCACTGCCCGCCAAGCCGGCTTCGGCACGCGCACCGGCATCGACCTCGCCGGCGAAGCCGAAGGCCTAATGCCCAGCGCCGAGTGGAAGCGCACGCGCTTCACGCGCCCCGGCGAGGGCACCTGGACCCCGGCCGACACCGCCCAATGCGCCATCGGCCAGGGCTTTGTGACGGCCACGCCCCTGCAGGTGGCCCACGGGGTGGCGGCCCTGGCCGCCGGCGGAGCCGTCTACCGTCCGCGCCTGGTGGCCTTTGGCCCGGAGGGCGAACTTCAGCGCCGTTTGCCCTGGGGCCACGAGGCCCTGCGCGCGGTCATTGAGGGTATGGAGATGGTGGTCGACCGCGGCACCGGGCAGACGATGCAGGTTGAGGGCGTGCGCGTGGCCGGCAAGACCGGCACCGCCGAGTACATCGACCGCGGTGTCAAGCGCAAGCACGTCTGGTCGGTGGCCTTTGCGCCGGTGGATGCGCCCGAGATCGTCGTTTGCGCGATGCTCGATAACGGCGTTGGCGGCGGCCGCGATGCCGGCCCCATCGTCCGCCGCGTCCTGGCCGAGCATTTTAGCGCGCAGGCCTCCGCCACACTCTCGGTGGAAGACGAGACGCTGCAAGACTGAGGATAGACAAACGAAACGGGCAGGACCGGCGAGTTCCTGCCCGTTCTGTTTATTGTGGCCTAAGGCTTACTTTGCTTCGGGCGCGGGCGCGGGGGCCACCTCGGCGGCCTTGTCGAAGAGGCTCTTGGGGGCGTAGGCATCGATAATCTTGGCGAGGCGCTCGGCTTGCGGGGTGTACTTGGCCAGCGGCGAGGGCTCTTCGGCCGAGAGAAGCGGCGCGAGGGCGGCCTTGGCGGCGGCCTTATCGCCCTGACGGCAGAGGATGATGGCCTTGGCCATCGGCACCTCGGCGGCTAGATAGTGCGGCACGGGGCTGGCGGCGACGGTGGCCTCCAGCTCGGTAACGGCGGCGAGGGCTTCGTCCAGACGGTCGAGGGCTTCGAGGGTGCGGGCGCGGCCGAGGCGGGCGATGTCGGCGAGGGCCGGATCGTCGAGGCGCTTGCAGGCGGCCTCATAGGCGGCGAGGGCGCCTTCGTAGTCCCCGGCGGCGAAGAGGGCGCGGGCTTGGTCGAGGCGCGCGAGCTCGGCGGCTTTGCCTCCGGCGTTGACGACGGTGCTGAACTCTTCGGCCTGGGCGGCGAAGGCGAGGTTCTGCACGGTGACATCCTGCTTGGCTTCGCGCTGGCGCACGCCGTAGAAGATGGCGGCGGCGACGAGGAGCCCGGCGGCGGCGATGGCGAGGGTCTTGGGTCCCTTATCCTGCCACCAGTGCAGGACGGGGAGGAGCTCCTCGGGCACGCGGGAGACGTCTTGGAGGTTGGGGAGGTCTTGCTTGGCCATAGCGCTCCTTTGGGCGGCTGGGGTTAGGCCTTGACGCGGTCGGCATACTCGCCGGTGCGCGTGTCGATGCGGATGATGTCGCCCTCATTGATGAAGAGGGGCACGGGGAGCTCGTAGCCGCCCTCGACGGTGCCGGGCTTGGTGACCTTGCCGGCTGCGGTGTTGCCGCGCACGCCGGGGTCGCACTTGATGACCTTGCGCTCGATGAAGGAGGGCAGCTCCACATCAATGACGCTCTCTTCGTAGAGCAGGGCGTCGACCTCGAGGCCGTCGGTCAGGAAGTAGGTCTTGTTGCCCAGGACCTCCTTGGAGACGCGGATTTCGTTGTAATCCTCGTCGTTGAAGATGTAGGTGCCGTTGTCTTCGTAGGAGAAGACCAGGGGCATCTGCGCCAGGTCGGGCTTCTCAAAGCGGTCGTTCGAGCGGAACGAGCAGCTCTTACCCGACCCGTTGAGCATATTGCGCAGCTTGCAGTTGTAAATGGCTTGCCCCTTGCCGGGCTTGGAGAAATCGAAGTCCGTGATAATCCAGGGCTGGTCCTCAAACATAATCTTGAGGCCCTTCTTCAGATCGGAAGCGGTATACATCGGCTCTTATCCTTCTAATGAGATACAAACGCGCGCATTATAGCGGACTTCTGCGCGCGCGTCAAACCGGGGGCTCGCTGCGTGAGCGAAGTCGACAGTCGACAGTCGACAGGGCGCGTTCCGCGACGGAG
>CAMGJH010000076.1 GCA_946056345.1 uncultured Lentisphaeraceae bacterium
CGCTTTTTTCTCCACTGCCGCGTAGGCTCAGCGGATGGCGGCAAGTTTGTGAGTTTGGAGGGAGAGGCGCCAGGGGGGCGAGGGGGCGGCGGCGTTGAGGCGACCGAGAAGTTCAATCGCCTCGTGGACACGCAACGTGCCGCCCACGTCGCACGGGGAGAGGTAGTACTCGGCGGCGGGGAGGCGGCGGCGGACGGCCTCGCACCAGCCTTGCGTCACCTCGGGGGCGACCACCAGGCGGACCTCGTCGGCCCGCGTGAGGGTGATCGGCGCGCCGACCTTGGGAGAGGTGGCGATGTAGTCGAGGCAGGCGCGCAGGGCGGAGGAGGGCTCGCAGGTGGCGTTCGTTTCGAGCGCAAGCCAGTAGCCGCGCGATTTGAGCTCGGCGACGAGGGCCGGAAGCCCCGGCTGGAGGAGCGGCTCGCCCCCGGTGAAGATGACGCTACGCTCGGGGAAAGCACCAATCCGCGCCAGTAGCGCCTGGAAGTCGAGCCGCTCGGTAGCCACGCAGGAGGTGTCGCACCACGGGCACGCCAGATTGCACCCTGCAAAGCGCACGAAAACGCACGGGCGCCCGGTGTTACGCCCTTCTCCTTGCAGGGAGGCAAAGAGTTCAACAAGGGGAAAGGTCATTTGGTCTCGCGGGTGGAGAGGCGGAGGTAGAGCCAGGCGCCGAGGATGAGGAGGAGGCCGAGGGGGAGGGCGGCGAGCATTTTGAGGAAGAGCGAGCGCTCGGCGAGGTCGATGAAGAAGACCTTGCCCAGGGTCAGGGCAAGGAGGGCCAGGGCGCTGAGGCGGGCGGGGCGGTTGCGCAACCAGAGGCCGAGGGCGAGGAGCACGAGCGCGTAGAGGCCCCAGGTGCAGGAGATGGCCACGAGGTTGTAGGCGGCCTTCTGGAAGAGGCCGGTGGCGAGGGCGGTCAGGAGGAACCAGAGCGCGCCGCCGCCGAAGGCCGCGCAGAGTTTGTCGCCGGTGCGCCAGAGGCTGTGGGCGGTGAGGAGGAGGGCCGCCAGGCAGCGGAGGGCGGTGTTGAGAGAGCCGGGGGTGTAGTTGGGCGCGGGACAGGCGAAGCAACTGTCTATGCCGATGACTGCGAAGAGGCCAAGCAAGCCGATGGCGGCGGCGCGGCCGAGCGCGGCGAGGATGGGGTCACGCAGACGGTGGCCGAGCTCGACGACGGTCATCACCAAGCCCGCGTGGAGGAGGGCGATGAAGCCGAACTTCGCAACGAAACTGGGCAAGCAGAGGGGCGCACTGGCCGCGAGGAGGATCGCCAGCGGCCCGGTCACCCACAGCACCCGCCGCTCGCCGCGCACCCAAAGGAGGGCGCTTAGGGCCGCGTAGGTGCCGGCGAGGGTGAGGGCGCAGGCGAAGTTGGCATACTCGCCGCACCCAAAGCAGAGGCGGGCCACCCAGAAGAAAGCCTCGGCCACGGGCAGGGCCGCATAGGCCACCACCGGGACGCGCCACTGGCGGCGGATGAGGTGACCAAAGAAGGCCGCCAGCCAGAGGAGGTGGAGGGCGAGGGCCCAGGTGCTCGAGAGCGCGTGCTCGCCGGCAGTCAGGGTGATGGCCCAGGTGAGGAGGCAGGCAAAGACGGTGAGCGCCTCCCACTTCCGCCAGAGGGCCCCGGCGATGATGAGCGATGTCAGAATGCCAAGATAGAGGTAGAGGTGCGCGAGATTGGGGTTGGGCGCGGGCAGAAAGGCCGGCGTCAGCAGGCCACCGGCGGCAACAATGGTGGCCACCGAGGGCAGGCGCAGCCCGAGCGCCATCGCCCCGGCGCCGAGGGTCAGCGCGCCCATCAGCCCAAAGCCCATCGCCAACGGCACCAGCCCAAAGCGCATCGTGGCCGCGTAGACCGTGAAGTAGAGCAGGACGGTGCCAATGGCCGCGCTGCCTTCGCCCAACAGCCGGTAGCGTCCGCGCAGAAGCCGCAGCCCCACACCAATCAACGCCGCGCCGGCCGCCGTCAGCATCAGCACCCGCCCGAGTGGTCCCAGGAGGTTATGCTCGATCATCCAGCGGACGAGGAAGGAGGCGCCGACGATGACCGTCAGCACGCCCACGCGGATGAGCCAATGGACGGCCAGCGCCGCCTCGTAGGGCATCGCCTGCTTCGGCGCAAAACGGCCACGCACTAGGAGCCAATCGAGAACGAACGCGCCCACCTTGGCAATGAACTCATCCACAGCCCCCTCCGGCTGCGGAAAGACCGGCTTCGGCGCCGGGGGCGGAGGCGGGGGGGCCGGAGGCGGGATGCTCTCGGGCTGCGCGGGCGTTGCCTCACGCGCCACTTTGGGCGGTGGCGTGGGCTTGGGCTGCACAATCACCACCTTGGTCACAGGCGCGGGGGCCGGCTGCTGCGCGGGCCTCCCCTCGCGCGGCGGCAGACGCATCAGCAGAACGCGCAACAACTCCTGGTTCTCCCGGGCAATCCGCGCGGCCGCAATGCTATTGACGATGGTGGCGACAAACCCGGCCAGCAGGCCGAGGGGGATTAAGAAGAGTAGCACTTCCATCGGGCGACTCCTTTCGGTTGGGAGGATGTTTAGCGGCGGCCTTCGCCCTTGCAACTGCGGCAGCGCTCGGTAAAGGGCGCCTCGCCCTTCTTGGGGCGGCCATCGACCACGCCGGTGCCCGAGCAGCGCGAGCAGAGGGGCCGCAGCCCACTGCCCTGACAGGTGCGGCAGAGCTCCTCGCCGGTGCCCTTGCACACGTCGCAACTCGGCGGCAGCGCGGTGGCCGACGCGGGTTCCTTCGCGAGCTTGCCCTGACCGGTGCCCTTGCACCGGCGGCAGGGGGTGAACTTCAGGCCCAGGCAGCTCTTGCAGTAAGCCGGATAGGTGTGGGCCAGGAGGGCGTAATCCTCCGGCGAGAGGGCGGCCAACTCCGCGCGATCGGCGTAGGCCGCCCCAATCGGCACCAGCCCGGCGGCGAGCTGCTCGCACTCAAAGTCTTGCCGGGTGGAACGCCAAGCCTCAATCTTCTCCCCGGCGGTGGTTACGCGCGCGCTCTTGCCCTTGCCGTGACACCGCGGGCAGACCATCAGCAGCGGCTTACGCGGGCTCTTCCACATCTCCGTCTTGGCCGTCCCCCGCGGCCGCGTGGACTCCCCCCCCACCACCTCCTGCTCCACCTTGCCCTCCCCGCCGCAGCGCAGGCAGGTATCTTGCATCGAGAGGGGGTAAACGATGGCATGCGACACCAGGCTCGGGACCGTGGGCTCGGCAAAGGCGCACTCTGCCAGGCAGCACAGGGCGCAGAGGCGTAGAAGCGCGGACATTGGGCTCCTTTCATTCCAGGCCATAGGCCTTAAGACGGCGGTAGAGGGTGCGCAGGGGGATGCCCAGGGCCTTGGCCGCGGCGGTGCGGTTGCCCTTGTGTTCGGCCAGGGCGCGGCGGATGAGCGCGGCCTCGTCCGGCACGGCGGGCGCGGGGCTCGGCGGCGGAGCGGCGGCGGAGAGCGCCTCGGGGGCGGCGGCCGGGGCGCGGTTCTCGCGGATATTCTCAGGCACATCCTCGGCGGTCAGCCGGTCGCCCTTCGAGAGCACCATCATCCGCTCGATAACGTTGCGCAGTTCGCGGACGTTGCCCGGCCAAGCGTAGCGCTCCAGGAGGGCCATCGCCTCGGCGTCGACCCCCAGAATGCTGCGCCCGAGGAGCGGATTGAACTCGCGCACAAAGGCATCGCACAGCTGCGCCAGGTCGCCCCCACGCGCGCTCAGCGGCGGCAGGGTGACGTCGATGACATTCAGCCGGAAGTAGAGGTCTTCGCGGAACTTCCCCGCATCGACCCACGCGCGCAGGTTGCGGTTCGTGGCGGCCACCAGGCGGATGTTGACCGGGCGCGCCTCGGCCGACCCCACCGGCTCGACGGTGCGCGTCTCGAGCACGCGCAGGAGCTTGACCTGGGTGGCGAGGTCGATCTCGGAGATCTCGTCGAGGAAGAGGGTGCCGCCGTCGGCGAGCTCAAAGCGGCCCTTGCGGTCCTCGTTCGCCCCCGTGAAGGCCCCCTTAACGTGGCCGAAGAGTTCGCTCTCGAGCAGCGAGGGGGCCAAGGCCGCGCAGTGGACCGCCACGAAGGGCCCCTGGGCGCGCGGCGAGAGGGCGTGGATGGCGCGGGCCACCAGCTCCTTACCCGTGCCGCTGGGCCCCTGGATGAGGACGGTGGCGGGGGTGGGCGCGGCCTGCTCGATGCGCTCGCGCACCTGGGCCATCGCCTCGGAGGAGCCAATCAGCCGCGCCAGGGCGCTCTGCCCGGCCAACTGCGTCCGCAGCCGGGCGTTCTGGCGCTCGAGGGTCTTCTGGCGCAGGGCGCGGCGGCAGATGAGCTCCAGGTGGTCGAGGTTCACCGGCTTGGTGAGGAAGTCGTAGGCACCATCTTTCATCGCCTCGACCGCGCTCTCCACCGAGCCGTAGGCCGAGAGGAGGATGACCGGCAGGGCGGGATGGGCGGCAATGATCTCGCGCAAGAGCGAGAGGCCGTCGCGCCCGGGCATCCGCAGGTCGGTGAGCACCAGGTCCACCTCGTGGTTCGTGAGGGCTGCGAGGGCCTGCTCGGCATCGGCGGCGGTCAGAACAGTGTAGTTATCGGCGAGGGCCAGGGCCACGCCTTCGCGGGTGGCGCGGTCGTCATCAACCACCAGGATGGTGCTCATCGGCTGCTCCTTTCTGCGGCAGACCCCAGGGCGCGGATGCGGCGTTCGGCGCGCGGGAAGCGGAGGGTAAAGCAGGTGCCCTGACCCGTGTGGCTGGCGCAGGTAATCGTGCCGCCGTGCGCCTGGACAATCCGCCGGACAATCATCAGGCCCAGACCGTTCCCCTTGGCCTTGGTGGTCACGTAGGGGTCGAAGATGCGCCCGAGGAGCTCGGCGGGAATGCCGGCACCGTTGTCGAGGATAGAGACGTCGACGGTCGCGTCGTCGGTCGTCACCGTCACGCCGATGCGCCCGCCGTCGGCCACCGCGTCCATCGCGTTCTTGAGGAGATTAAAGAAGACCTGCTCGAGCTGCTGGCCATCGAGAAAGATATCCGGCACCCCCTCGGGGATCGCCATCTGCACGGCAATATGGCGCTGCTCGAGGTCCGGCCCCAAGAGCCGCAGCGTGGCCTCGAGCACCTCGCGCACCGACCCGCGCACCAGCGTCGGCTTGGCCGGGCGAATAGCCGTCAGGAAGCGGCGGATAATCCCATCCAGCCGCCCGACCTCCTGCTCGGCCACGGCAACCAGCCCCAGCAGTCGCTCGCGCGCCGCCCCCTCCGCCTCCTTTTTCAACGCGCGCGTGAGCAGCTGCAAGTGGATGTTGAGCGCGTTGAGGGGATTGCCGATCTCGTGGGCCACCCCGGCCGCCAGGGTCTTGACCGCCGCCAGGCGCTCATCGGCCAAGGCATCCTCCTCGGCCCGGTGCTCGCGCGTGACGTCGCGCAACATCAGCAGCAACGCCGGCTGCTCGCCCACCGAAATCGGCCGCGCATAGTAGGAGATAAAGCGATGCTCGGGGTACGAGAGCTCCACCTCGCGCGCCTCCACCTGCTCCCACGCGCCCGCCTTCGCGCCCATCAGCCCCTCCACCCCCCACTCGCGCAGGTGCCGCGCCAGACTCTGCCCCCGGCTCTGCGCCAGCGAAAAACCCACCATCCGCTCCGCCGCCCCGTTCGCATAGAGCGCCACCAACTGCCCATCCAGCACCAACACCCCCTCGTCAATCGACTGAAAGAGCGTCTCCAGCAGCCCATGCTCCCGCGCCAACTCCGAAATGTTGGCCGACAGCACCGGCGCATCTATCCGGTCCAACCGCGAAACAAACTTGTCCAGAAAACCTTTGCGCATACCCCTAGTGTAGCATAATGAGCTGTTAGCTGTTAGCGGCTAGCTGTTAGCTGTTAGCGGCTAGCCGTGAGCGGTTGGCCGTGAGCGGTTCGCTGCGCGCGCGATGACAGACGGCCGGTGACAGATAACGGAAACGAGCACCGTTCACCGCCCGCGGGCCCCTGGCCAAGTTATCGACAGCCCCTGTCGATAACCCTGTCGATAACTCCCCCCTCAGACCGG
>CAMGJH010000077.1 GCA_946056345.1 uncultured Lentisphaeraceae bacterium
CCATCGCCCCAAACAAGAAGTTCGACCCCACCGCCAAAGCCTTCTTCACCACCTACAGTTGTGGTCAGCAAACAAACCGCGACCCGTGGGTCTATAACTTCTCCCGTGAGCAACTCCTAGCGAACTGCAAGCGACATGTGGATGCCTACGCGCGCTCTTTACTGGGAGAGAAAGTAGACGATGAGACGCAAATGCACTGGTCGAGCAGTCTCGAGACCTACCACCGACTGAAAAAGCCTATCCCCTTTAATCCGAAAGCTCCTCGCAACGCCCATTACCGCCCCTTCGAGAAGATTTGGCTCTACTACGACCTTCACCTCAATCATCGTCCTTACCAAATCCCGAAGCTCTTCCCGACGGGGGCGAAGGGGGAGAACTTGGTTATCTGCGTCAGCGGGGTTGGCGTGACCAAGGACTTCTCCTGTCTCATCACAGACACCACGCCGGACCTAGAGTTCGTTGGGAAGAGCCAGTGCTTCCCCTTATATTGGTACAGCGAGGCGGCGCAGGGGGATCTCTTTGGGGGCGGGTTGGTGCGGCACGATGGGGTGAGCGACTGGATTCAGCGCGAGGCCGAGGCGAAGTATGGGCGCGCCGTGCCGAAGGAGGCGCTCTTCTACTACGTCTATGGCTATCTGCACAAGGCCGATTGGCGCGAAGCCTTCGCGGCCGACCTCAAGAAGGAGCTCCCGCGCATCCCCCTGGTGGAGCGCGCGGCGGACTTTGAGGAGATTGCGCGCATCGGCCGGGAACTCGCCAAGCTCCACCTCCACTATGAGGCGCTCGAACCCTATCCGCTCGAGGAGGTGGGCTCGTTTAGCAACCCGCGTATCGAGAAGATGACCTTCCCGGGGAAGGATAAGACCCAGGTAAAGGTCAACGACACCCTCACCCTGCGCGGCATTCCCCCCGAAGCCTACGACTACGTGGTCAATGGCCGCTCGCCCGTCGAGTGGGTGCTCGATCGCTATCAGGTCAAGCGCGATAAGGCCTCCGGACTCCTCTCCGACCCCAACCTTTGGGCACCGGAGAACCCCCGCTACATTCCCGAGCTCATCAAGCGCCTGGTCACCCTCTCGCTACGCTCGCGCGAACTCATCGCCGCGCTCCCATCAGTGCGGGCCTGCGGCGCGTGAGGGGTGCCTAGCGGGCGGTGGCGGAGAGGGAGCCCTTGGCCAGGCGAATGGCGAGGGGGGTGCCGGGGGGGACGGCGGCGGGGTCGAGGAGGGGGCGAGCGTCGGGACCGGCGACAATGGCGTAGCCGCGGTTGAGGACGGCGTAGGGATTGAGCGCCTGAAGTTTGGCGGCGGCAGTATCAAGCGCGGCGGTGCGGCGGTCGAGGGCGCGTTGGAGGGTGGCGGTGAGGCGTTCGGCGCGCTGGGCAAGGGCTTGATGGGCGACGGGGAATGTGTTGGCGCCGGCGCGCTCGAGGCGCAGCGCAAGGGCATTCAGCATCGCAGCGCGGCGGTGAAGGAGGCGGTCGCGGGCGGCAGCGAGGCGGAGGTCGAGGGCGTCGACGCGCTGGGAGCGGCCTTCGAGGTAGCGGAGGGGGTCGGCGATGAGGGGGGTGCGCTCGAAGCGTTGGAGCGTGGCGCGGGCCTCCTTGTAGGCGTGGCGGAGGGCGACGATGAGGCGGTCCTTGGCGGCGGCGAGGGCGCGGTCGAAGTCCTCCTTGCGGCCGCAGATGAGCTCAGCGGCAGCCGAGGGCGTGGGCGCGCGCAGGTCGGCGACATCGTCGGTGACGACCCAGTCGGGCTCGTGGCCGACGGCGGAGATGACGGGGATGCGGCTGGCGGCGACAGCGCGGGCCACGCGCTCCTCGTTGAAGCACCAGAGGTCCTCGAGGGAGCCGCCGCCGCGGCCGACGATCATTGCGTCGATGGGCTCGGGGGAGTCGGGGCCGAAGTGGGCGTTGAGGAGCTCGATGGCGCGGGCAATCTCTTCGGTGGCTTCGGGGCCCTGGACGCGGCAGGGGGCCACGAGGATGTGAAGGTGGGGATAGCGGCGGGAGAGGATGTTGAGGATGTCGCGAATGGCTGCGCCGGTGGGGGCGGTGACGATGCCGATGCGGCGGGGCAGACGCGGGAGGGGGCGCTTGCGGGTGGGCTCGCAGAGGCCCTCGGCGCGGAGGCGGCGTTGGAGAGCCTCTTTGCGCTTGAGGAGCTCGCCGGTGCCATCGCAGAGGGTGAGCGTGGTGACGTTGAGGTGGTAGGAGCCGTGGGGGGCGTAGAGGGAGATGCGGCCGGTGGCGCGGACCTTGTCGCCATCGCGGAAGGCGGGGACGTCACCCTGGCGTAGCTGAGCCCACTTGAAGAAGGCGGCGTTGAGCTTGGCGGGGGCTTGGCCGGCTGGGAGCGCGTCGGCATCGCCGAGGGTGAAGTAGAGGTGGCCGGAAGCGTTGGGCTTGCGGGCGTTGGAGACTTCACCCTCGACGGTGACGGGCGCGAGCTCCTCGAGCCGATCCTTGATGCGGGCGGTGAGGGCGCTGACCGAGAGGATGTCCATGGGGCGCCTAGCGCGCGAGCTCGGCCTCGACCTCCTTCAGGTCGCGCGTGTCGCAGAGGGTGACGCGGGCGCCGAGGGCGGCCTTGAGCTTGGCGAGGGCCTGCTGGGCGGCAGCCTTGTCGCCGGCGTTGAGGGCCAACCAGATGTCGACAAAGCCAACGCGCGGATCGGGCTGAAGGTTGGCTTCGGCGGCCAGCTCGCGGGCCTTGTCGAGGGCGGTCTTGGCCTTGGCCGCTTCGCCACCGCGGACGAGGGCGAGGGCGTAGGTGGCCCAGGAGGCGTAGTTCTTGGCCTCGAGCTGGACGCAGCGCAGGGCGATCTCCTTGGCCTTCTCGGCCTGGCCCACGCGGGTGAGGGCCTCGGCGTAGTTATTGAGCAGGTTGGCGGAGGGCGTCTCGGAACCCTCGACGGCCACGCGGAAGTACTTGACCGCAGCCTCGGCCTCGCCGTCTTCCAGGCGTTGGGAGCCCACGATGAAGTTGGCGTAGGGGTGGCGCGTGTCTTCGCGGAGGATGGCCAACGCGTCAGCTTCGGCGGCCGGGCGGTCCTCCAGGCGGCGATCGAACTCCAGGATGAGCTCGAGCAGGCCGCGAACGTTGGGGCGGATGGCGTAGGCGCGGCGGTACTGGCGCCGCGCGTCCTCCCAGAGCTGGACGGCGCGCTTGGCGGCATCGGCGCGGGCGACCTCGGAGGGGATGCGCACCGCATCGCGCGAGAGGTTCTCGCTCTCCTGAGCGTGGAACTGCGCCAGGCGGCCCTCGAGAACGTGCTGGAAGTAGAGGTCGCGGCCCTGGGCGGTGCGGCGGATGTTCTGGAGGATGAAGCCGGCGGCGCGGTCGGCGTTGCCCTTCTCAATCTCGAGCATGCCGAGCATTGCCCAGCCGACGGCGGAGTCCTTGTGGTTGGTGGTGTAGCGGCCGATGGCGTGGCTGGCGCCCTCCAGGTCGCCCATCGCCATCAAGTAGGCGGTGCGGTCGATATCCAGGGAGTCCTGGTCGGCGCCGGCCTCCTCGGCCTTGGCGAGCCACTGCCCGGCCTCGGCGGTCTTACCCTGCTGGATCGCTAGGCGCGCCAGGCCGCGCAGGGCATCGACATTCTTGGGGTTAATCTGCACGGCGGCGTGATAGTTCTCGATAGAGCGCTCGGTCTGCCCCTGCAACTCGTAGACCGCGGCCACGACGGCGCGCACGGCGCCATTGCGCGGGTCGGTGGGGGCCAAGCCGTTCTGGGCGTTACGCAAGCCGGCGAGGACCGACTCGGGGGCGCTGCTGACGGCCCACTCCCAGCCCATCTGGACAAAGAGGTCGTAGTTGCGGATGTAGCCATAGTAGCGGCCGACGGCGCTGAGGTCGTACTTTCGGGCGGACTTGGCGCGGGCCGTGATGAAGTCCTGGAAGGCCTTGTTGATCTCCACGCGGCGCTCGGCCAACTGACCACGGCGGACGGACATATCATAGAGGTTGAGGAGAGCCGAGATGTTGCTCTTGTCGGTCTTCCAAGCGTAGAAGTAGCAGTCGGCAGCCTCCTCGGCGCGCTGCTGGTCGTCGAGGTAGGTGCCCAGGTTGTTGGAGACGAAGGCGATGTGGTGGCGGATGGCGCTGTGCGCGGAGGCGCTGAGGTCATACCACGGCAAAGCCTCGGTGGCGAGGGTCTCCTGCCAGGCCTTGCGCAGGGCAAGGTTGGCCGGGAGGGGGTCGGCAGCGGCGGCACCTTCCACCGGCGCACCGAGGTAGAGCGTGCCGTAGGGGAAGGGGCGCAGTTTGGCAGCGTACCAAACGTCAGCCAGGTCGTAGGCCGCGGCAATCTCGGCGGCGTTGTGCTGGGAGACGAAGAAGTCCTGCACGAAGGTGATGAAGTTGTAGTCGATCAGGTGGGTTAGGCGCAGGCGGTCCGCGTCGCCCAAAAGCGGGTCGGAGAGGAGGCGCTGGCGCAGGTCGTCGAGGTAGGGCTTATCCTGCGCGCGGTTGATGGAGAAGAGCGTGATGGGCTGGCCACGCCGCTGCGCTTCCAGGAGCAGGTGGTTGTCAATCCAGCTAGTGCCCAACACATAGACGTGGCCGGAGGCGGGTGTCTTCGGCTCGGCGGCCAGGGAGGCGACCGCCTCGGCGGCGAAACGCTGGGTCATCCCGCGGTCAAGCGCAGCAAAGCGGCGGGTCTGCACACCCAGGGTGACCGCAGCTACAATGACGCTCGCGGGCAACAGGAAGATGGCCCCCACGCGCATCGCCGTGACGTGCGCGGGAATGTGCCGGCGGTCGCGCTCCTCGTAGATATTCGGGTTCTTGGCAAAGAGTTGAATACCCCAGCCGGCGAGCAACATCACCCCGGCCACGGCTGTCACCCACGCCGTCGCGAGCGGCACTTCGCCCTGCGCCAGCCAGTAGAAGATCGGCAGCGGCAACTTGCCGCCCAGCCCCCAGAAGAGGCCAAAGCCCGCGAAAGAGAGCACCATGGCCGTGAAGAGCAAGCCCCACGCGCGGCCATTGTTCAGCAGCTGGCGCGCGGCAATCCACGCCAGGATCGGCCAGAGCACCCCGCCGGCCACGATGAAGAGCCACGGATGGCCCACAATCATCCCCGAGAACACCCGCATGTGCACGCGCAGCACCGAGAGCTCGGTCTGCACCAGCCCATTGAGCGTCAACGCCTCGCACAGCCGCAGCGCGTTCCAGATGAGCATCCCGACCACGCCCACCACCAGCGCGATAAACCACAGCGGCAGATTCCGCGCGCTATGATCCCACAGCCGCCACTCCATCGCCAACGCCCGCAGGAAGAAGAGCGGCAGCAGCAACAGCACCCACGGCGACTCCACCACCGCCACGCCCAGCACCAACGCAAAGAGCACCATCGCGTGCCGGTGCCCCCCGCCCATCACATAGCGGTTCTGCAGCATCACGCAGAGCATCAGCCACGCCAGGCTCCACGTCCCCACCATCAACCCCGAGGCCGCGTAAAGCCCCGGCAACGAAAAGAGCAGCGCCCCGCACGCCACGTGCGCCGTCGCGCACGGCACCCACCCGCTCGGCCCCGCCACCGAGTCCTCGTTCATCGCATCGTGCACCCAAAAGCGCACCACCTGCCACGTACACGCCAGCAGCACCCCCATCACGCACGCGCCCAGACCGTTCAAGGCCAACATGCTCGGCGATTCGCCAAGGAAGAGACTCACCGCCTGCCACAGGAGCGGATAGGCCGCGCGGTCAACCGCCGATGCCCCCGAGAAGGCCGCCAACGTCCGCACGTGCTCCCCGGGCAGCGCGAAGTCCCCGGCGAAGTGCCAGCCCACCAGTGCGGCAATCACGCCCCACGCCAGCGCCTGCAACGCCCACAACAACCGCCGGCGCCATGTCGGCGCGTCCGGGAAAGGCCGCGAGCAAAAGAAGTCCAAGAGAGTTGTCAGCATAATTACTCCGATTCGCTTACGAGATGATGTCCAGTGTAGCACATTTTGCCCGCGTGCGTTGCCAACCACAGCCAAAGCAAAGCCCCGTGCAGGGCACGGCGCAGGTGCTGGCCGATCCGGATCAGGTGACGGTGACGG
>CAMGJH010000078.1 GCA_946056345.1 uncultured Lentisphaeraceae bacterium
GCCCCCGAAGCAGCGCCGGAAACCCCGGAAACCCCGGAAGCCGTTGCGCCAGAAGCCCCGGAAGTGCCTGCTCCGGTAGCCCCGGAAACTCCGGTAGCGCCGGTTTCTCCGGAAACTCCGGACACCCCGGATGTTCCGGACACCCCGGAAGCGCCTGCGCCGGAGGCCGCTCCGGAAGCGCCGGCCGCCGAGGCCACTCCCGCGCCCGCGCCGGCTGCCGAAGAGCCTAAGCCTGAGGTTGCTGAGGCCCCGACCGAAGGGGAAAGCGCCAAGGCCGAGACCGAGCTGCGCCCCGAGCGCGAGCCGCGCTTCAAGCCGCGCTCCCGCCACGACCGCGAACGCCGCAAGCGCCAACGCGACCGCGAGGCCGCCGCCAAGCGTGCCGCCGGGATCGTCGAGGAGAAGCCCGTCGCCCGCCCCGAGCGTCCGTCGCGCGCCGATCAGCCACGTAACGACCGCCCGCCGCGCCGCCCAAAGCCCGTGGCGCAGCACTGGGCCCGCACGCAGGCCGACGGCCCGCGCGATGGCTCCGAGAGCCACCACGCCGCTCCCACCATCGCCCGGCCCATCTACGCCCCCGGTAAGCGCGGCCCGGTCACCGCCGAGTGGACCCCCGGACAATAAGCTTTGGCTTCAGCTCCCAAAAGCAACGCGCGCGGCCCTGTTGGACCGCGCGCGTTGCTTTGTCTTGACCGTGGGGTTATCTGGCCGCGAGGAAGTCGCGGGCGTTTTGGGCAGTCTGCTCGGCAAGCTCGTCGACGGGGAGAGCGCGGAGGGTGGCGGCGGCGCGGAGGATGCAGCGGAGGTTGCCGGGCTGGTTATAGAGGAGCTGGTGCTGGCCGAGGACGAGGGGGTCGCCGCCGATGGGGAAGCGGTCGGGGGAGTCGGTCTCAACGAGGAGGCGATTGAGGGGGAGGTGGGGGAGGAGCTCGGGGAGGAGGCGGGCGGCGGGCTTGAGGAGGCCGCCCCCGACGCTGAACCAGGCGTTGGCGCGCTTGAAGAAGGGGAGGGCGAGGAGTTCGTGCGAGAAGTTGATGCCGTGGAGCTGCCAGGCGCAGATGCGATCGGCCCAGGGCTCGAGGAGGCGGAGGAGGAGGGGCCAGACGCGCGCACCGTGGAGGATGACCGGACGGCCGAGGCGGGCGGCGAGGTCGAGTTGGGCGAAGAGGACGGCGCGTTGGGCGGTGCCGCCATCGTGGACGCGGCGGATGCCATCCAGGCCGATTTCGCCGACGGGGGCGTTGGGGTCGGAGGCGAGGACGCATTCGAGGCGCTCGAGCCAGTTGGGCACCGAGACGGAGGCGTACCAGGGGTGGAGGCCGTAGGCGGTGGTGGCAGCGAGGGAGGAGGAGACCTCCATCGCCCACTCTTCGGGGCGGGTGGCGCAGTCGATGCAAGCGGTGACACCGACATCGAGCGCGTCCTTGACGTAGCGGGCGTGGAAGGGGAGAATGCGCGCGTCGCGGAGGTGGAGGTGTGCGTCGAAGAGTGCCGGTGAGCCGCTCATAGGCCGGGCCTTTCGGGCCAGAAGACCTTGGGCTCGGGGGAGAGGCGCAGAGCGTCGGCCGTGGGCAGAGCGGCGTAGCGCGCGAGCATCTCGGGGAGGGAGTCGCCGCCGAGCTTCTCGATGAGGGCAGCGGCCAGCTCGATAAGGACGACGCTTTCGATGACGACGCAGGCGCGGGGGACGGGGCAGGTGTCGGAGCGCTCGTAGGTGGTGGAGGCGGGCTCGCCGGTGGCGAAGTCGAGCGAGCGCTGGGGAGTGAGCGTGGTGGGAATGGGCTTCATCGCTGCGCGGATGAGGAGGGGCTGGCCGGTGGTCATCCCAGCTTCGAGGCCGCCGGCGCGGTTGGTGGGGCGGCAGACGTGGCCGGCGGTGTCGCGCGCGATGGGGTCGTGCAGGGCGCTACCGAGGAGCTCGGTGTTGGCGAAGGCTTCGGCGAACTCCACGCCCTTGATGGCGTTGACGCTCATCACCGCGGCGGCAAGGCGAGCATCGAGGCGGCGCTCGGGGGTGACGTAGGAGCCCAGGCCAATGGGCAGGCCCTCGACCTGGCAAGCGATGACCCCGCCGAGGGTCTCGCCCTTGACACCGGCCAGGTGGATGGCGTTGGCGTAGGCATCAGCCTGGGCCTGGTTGGGGGCGCGGACGGGGGAGGTGGCGGCGAAGGCCAGGGCTTCGGCCGGCGGCACGGCGGCTTCGCGGACGGCGCCGAGGGAGGCGATGTAGGAGCCGGCGCGGATGCCAAAGTGGCCGAGGAAGGCGCGGGCAATGGCACCGACGGCTACGCGGCAGGCGGTCTCGCGGGCGCTGGAGCGTTCGAGAGCGCAGCGGATGTCGTCAAAGCCGTACTTGACGCAGGCGGCGAGGTCGGCGTGGCCCGGGCGGGCAGTGGTGTAGGCGGGGACGGCGCGGCCCTGCCAGGCGGCGAAGTCCTTGTTCGGGATGGAGAGGGCAATGGGCGCGCCGGTGGTCTTGCCGGCCATCACGCCCGAGAGGATGCTGGCGCGGTCGGTCTCGATGGCCATCCGGCCACCGGCGCCGGCCTTGAGTTGGCGGCGGGCGAGGTCGGCCGCGAGGGTCGCTTCGTCGAGCGGGAGCCCGGCGGGGACGCCTTCGATGATGACCGCGAGGCAGGGGCCGTGGGATTCCCCGGCCGAGAGATACGAGAAGGCCATTGGTGCACCTCCTTACAAGAAAAGCGCTGCAATCCACGCCAGGAGGACTGCAACGCTCAAGGTGTTCCGAAGAAAGGTCAGTCGCTTCGGAGAATAGATGAAGATGAAACGGTCTTGGATCTTGGCCCAGAACATAGGCTAGCGCGCTTCGAGCGCCTTCACCTTCGCCTCCAGGTCAACGACCTTCCTCTTGAGCTTGTCGAGCAAGCGCGGGAAGAGGAGGGTCTCGGCGAACTTCCGCTTGGGGATGGCCGGGGTGCCGGCCACATATTCGCCTTCGGGGACGTCTTCCTTGACGCCAGCCTGCGGGGCCACCTGGGCGCGTTCGTGGACGGTGAGGTGCCCAGAGATGCCGGCCTGCGACCAGATGAGCGCGCCGGTCTCAATCTTTGCGCTACCGGCGATGCCAGCCTGGGCGATGATGCCGACGAAGGGCGCAATCTGGACGTTGTGGCCAATCTGCACGAGGTTGTCGATCTTGACGCAGTCGCCCACGCGGGTCCGGCCGAAGCGGGCGCGGTCGACGCAGGTGTTCGAGCCGATCTCAACGTCGTTGCCGATCTCGACGATGCCGATCTGCGGGACCTTGTTGATGACCGGGCCCTGCGCGCCGATTTCGACGGTGTAGCCGTAGCCATCGGTGCCGATTTTGACACCGGCGTGGAGGATGACGCGGTCGCCCAAGATGCACGATTCGCGGATGTTGACCTGCGGGTAGAGGTGGCACTGCTTGCCAATCTGGACGTGCTGGGCGATAAAGACCATCCCGTCGATGACCGTGCCGTCGCCAATGGTCGCGCCGTCCTCAATAACGGTGTAGGGGCCGATGTAGATGTCCTTACCCAGGGTGACGCCCTCGCCGATGACGGCTGTGGCGTGGATGCCCGGCTCGCGCACCACCGGTTTGGGGCCGAAGATGGGCGAGAGGGAGGCAAAGGCCTTGTTGGGGTCCTCCACGCGGATGAGGGCGGCGGCGGTCTCGCCGGCGTAGTCCTGCGCCACGAGCACGGCCGAGGCCTTGGTTTCCTTCATCTGCGGGGCGTACTTCTGGTTGGCGAGGAAGGAGATGTCCCCTTCGCGCGCCTCCAGCAGGCTCGCCATCGCGCGGATTTCGATGGAACCGTCGGCTTCACAGGTGCCGTTGACGGCCTGAACAACTTCACTCAGCTTCATTGGGGGCCTCCGGCTTGACTTCGGTTTCAGGCTCGGCAGCAACCTCGGCAGCGGGCTCGGCCGGGGCTTCCGGGGCGGGAGCCTCGGCCTCGGGGGCGGGCTGCTCGGCCGGGGCCTCGGCGGGTTTGGCGGCTTCGGGCTTGGCGGCCTTGGCGGCCTCGCGCTCGCGCTTCATCTCCTCGGGGAGCTTGCAGAACTTGGGGTTGGCCTCGGGCAGGGCGAGCACGCCGTTGTAGTATTCCACGATGTGGCCGCGCTGGAAGAGGAAGGCGATCTGGCGAGCGATGGTGTTGAGCTCGAGCTCGGGGAGGGACTCCTTGAGGGCGGTCAACAGGTCGTGGCGCGTGCAGAGCGGGTGGGCCGAGACGTAGTCGATGGCCGCCTTGATTTCGGCCACGGCGTGCTCGGTGGTGAAGGGCGTGAGGGTGGTGTTGGCCACGAACTCCGGGCCGCGCGCGTCGTTCCCGCGGAAGAGGGTGAACTTGTGGTGGCGGAAGGCGCCGCGCAGGGCAAAGAAGAGCGAGCGCGGATAGTTCTGCTCGTCGCGCAAGGTGTACTTGAGGAGGATGCGCAGCGGCAGCGAGGGTGAGGTCTGCGCCAGAGAGACCGGCAGGCAGACGTGCTTGGCCTGGGCAATGAGCGTGGGGAGCAGATCGCGGCGGAAGATGGCCTCGGCCTGGTCGCGAGAGTAGCGCTCGCGGGTATCGGCGGCGGGCTCGGCGGGGGCCTCTTCGCCCTCGGCGGGGGCAGCGGGCTCGGCAGCCGGGGCGGCGGCGGACTTGAGGCGGTAGACCGTCTGGGTGGTCACCGACTGCTTCCAGGCCTCGATGGCCTCGGGCTCGGTGTGCGTTTCGAGGGTGCGCAGGTAGTCGCGCTCGGACATGCCGACCTTGGCAGCGAGCTCGGCCACGCGGTGGCGGTAGCTGTGGTGGTTCGGGGCACCAACCCACTCGCCGGTGAGCGTGCACTTGGCCACGCGCGAGAAGGTGCCCGAGGGCGCTTCGCACGGCTCTTGGGTGACGTCGAAGAAGTCTTCCAGGTGGCTAGCGAGGAGGTGCTGAGCAATCTCGGCCTCGCTCAACGCCACCAGGCCGCACTGCTTGCAGCTCCAGAAGGTGACATCGGTATCGGGCTTAGCCTCCAGGCGCACCAGACAGGCCTGCGGGTTTTCCAGGAACATCGAGACGAACTTCTTGACCGGGTAGGCCACGTGCGTGCCCTGCAGCGTCTTGATGATCGAGCCTAGGCTCTTCTGGTTGGGCAGGATGCGGATCTCGGCGTTCAGCGGCTTGACCGGCTCGCGGCGCTGGAAGTTCCGGCGCTCGCCACGCTCCGGGCGTTCACCGCCCTCGGGGCGTTCGCGGCGGAAGGGACGCTCGCTCCGGCCGGCAGCCCCCTCGGGGCGCTCACGGCGGAAGGGACGTTCCGGCCGGCCCCCCTCGCGGCGGTCGGACCGCTCGCGGCGGAAGGGGCGGTCGGTACGCTCGGGACGCTCTTCGCGGCCGGTGCGCTCGTCGTAGTTCTTGCCTTGGTAGCGGCTGGCATACTCGTCAGCGGACTTGCGGGCCCAATCGGGGGCGAAGTCGAAACTGAGGTTCTCGGTGTTGTTTGCGTCGCTCATTGTGCGCGCTCCTTTAGGCCTGACCTTGGGCGACGGCGGCGAGGAGGCCTCCGGCCAGGAGCAGGCGTTTTTGACGGTCGGACAGGTCGGTCGTCACGTCAAAGGCGGTGTTGTTGGAAAGGTTCTTAACGGTGGCCTTGCCCGAGCCGAGGATGGCCTCGCGCAGGCCTTCGATACGCAGCTCGTCGCCCTGGGAGAGGCTGTCGTAATCGGCCGGGTTGGCGAAGACGAAGGGGACGATGCCAAAGTTGATGAGGTTGGCGCGGTGGATGCGCTCGATGCTCTTGGCGATGACGGCCTTCACGCCCAGATACATCGGGCAGAGGGCGGCGTGCTCGCGCGAGGAGCCCTGACCGTAGCTCTCGCCGGCCACGATAACGTTGGCCTTGCCGGCATCGCGATTGGCCGAGGCGTTGGCGTAGAAGGCCGGGTCGGTGTGCTCGAAGACGTACTTGGCGTATTCGGGGATGTTAGAGCGGAACTTCAGGCGCGCGCCGGCGGGCATAATATGGTCGGTGGTAATCTTGTCGCCAACCTTGATGGTGGCCACGCCGGC
>CAMGJH010000079.1 GCA_946056345.1 uncultured Lentisphaeraceae bacterium
AAGCTACAGCCTTGCTGGGCTCAGACGGGGCCTTGAAGACCCCCGAGGGAACCTCACGCTTGAGTTTGTTCGCCTGGCTTATCGCACAGGGGTTCGATGGCTCGTCTTTGAAAATGTGCCGGGCATCCTCAGTTCAGGCGAGCACGGAAGCGATTTTGCCCAGTTCCTATCGCTCCTCGTCGGCTGGGAGGTGCCAGTGCCCGAACGCGGATGGCGAACGGCTGGGATTGTCACACACGCCCCAGGTTGCTTCGGAGTGGCGTGGAGAGTGCTTGACGCTCAATATACCCGAGTGGCCTCGTTTCCGCGTGCCGTCCCCCAACGCAGACGCCGTCTCCTCCTTGTCGGATATCTTGGAGACTGGCACCGTGCCGCGCAAGTACTTTTTGACGGAGACCTGCGTACGCGGGATACTCCGCCGGTCCGCAAGACGTGGGCGACCGCTCCCGGAGATTCTGCGCCGGGCGTTGGAAGCGGTTGTTTGCGAATGCGAGCGGGCAAGGAAGGCGGGGGAAAAGGAGCGCTCGTCGGAGACGAGTTGAGCCACACGCTCGCGACAGGCAATGATCAAGTGTGCTTTGACCTGCGGCGGACGACAAACACCACGGCACAGGGTGTCTCGCTGACCCTGATGGCCACAGACCATAAAGGCGGCAAAGCCGTTTCCTTCTTTCCGCAGTTTCTCGGAAAAGGAACGGCTCCGACCGAAGAGTGTTGCGGCACGCTCATCAATGCCGGCGCGCCGGGGCACTCCAATGCGGTCATCCTCTTCGACCAGCACAACGGAGAGCGTTTTTGCCCCTGTGAAGAGACATCCAATGCGGTTCTTGCACACTATGGCACGGGTGGCAACAACACTCCGTTGGTGCTTCACGAGAGTTGCGGCTTTCAGAAGTGCGATGCGGGAGGTGTTCCCATCCCTGAACACAAAGAAGTCGCGCCAACGCTCCGCGCCGGAGGACGGCCCGCAGTTGCCATCGCCGAGAATATCATCGGGCGCAAACCCGAGAATGGCGGCAATGGACTGGGCACACAAGAAGAGGTCAGCTACACCCTCAACGCCACGGGGGTGCACGGCGTAGCCTCGTGGCAGTCCGGCGGCATCGTCCGTCGACTGCTCCCGGTGGAGTGCGAGCGGTTGCAGGGAATACCGGATAACTACACGCGCATTGTGTGGAAGGAACAGCCCGAAGAGGAGTGCCCTGACGCACTCCGGTATAAGGCCATCGGCAATTCAATGGCCGTCAATGTGATGCGCTGGATTGGCGAGCGTATCCAACAAGTGGAGGAAAGAAACTATGACAGCGTCTGACGAACGCCTCGCGACCCTCGCCTCGCAGCCCAAGGTGGTTGAAGTCGATGGCCAGCGGATGGAGAACCATTCACTTAAGGACCAGATTGAATTGGACCGCTATTTGGCCTCCAAAAAGGCGGCACAGGGGCGCGGCTTTCGGGTCACCAAGATGCTCGCAGGAGGTGCGCAGTAATGGGGTGGTTCTCCCGTAAGAGCAAGGCTTCTATCCGCTTTATTCGCGGACGCTTTGATGCGGCCCAAACGACTCGGGACAATGCCAAGCACTGGAGTGCAGCAGATGCCCTCTCGGCAGATGCTGAGGCCAGTGCGGCTGTTCGGCGCATTCTTCGCACCCGTGCGCGTTACGAAGTGGCTAACAATGCCTACGCCAAAGGCATCGTGCAAACCTTGGCGAATGATGTCATCGGCACCGGTCCACGCTTGCAGGCCTTGACCGAAGATGAAGCGTTGAATCGACAGATTGAGGCTGACTTTGCGACTTGGTGCAATACGGTTGCCTTTGCAGACAAACTGCGAACCGCGCGTATTGCACGCTGCCAAGACGGAGAGGCGTTTATCCTGTTGGCACTCAATCCAAAACTCTCAACGAAGGTGAAACTAGACTTGCAGTTGATTGAAGCTGACCGGGTTACGGACGACATTCATATCAACAAGCCCAACTGCATCGATGGTATCACCTTCGACTCCTTTGGAAACCCGATGCATTACCGCATCCTGCGCCATCACCCCGGCTCGGATTTCTGCACCTTCGAGCGCGAGGCAGAGGAGATTCCGACAGAGTTTGTGATTCACCTTTTCCGCAGTGACCGACCAGGACAACACCGTGGCGTGCCCGAAATCACGCCAGCGCTTCCGCTCTTTGCACAGTTGCGCCGATTCACCTTGGCGGTCATTACGGCGGCAGAGTCTGCGGCCAACTTCGCTGGCATTCTCTACACCGATTCGCCCGCCAACGGTGAAGCTGATGAGGTGGAAGCGATGGATAGCATCCAACTAGAGCGCAATATGCTCTTGACGATGCCTGGCGGTTGGAAGATGGCACAACTTGACCCCAAGCAACCCTCGACCACCTACGCAGAGTTCAAGCACGAAATTCTCAACGAGATTGCCCGGTGTTTGAGCATGCCCTACAACATCGCCTCGGGAAACTCTTCGGGCTACAACTATGCGAGCGGACGCCTAGATCATCAGACCTACTATCGTTCGCTCAAAGTGGACCAAGCGTTGATGGAGCGTGTGTTGCTTGACCGCGTCTTTGCTGCGTGGTGGCGGGAATATGCGCTCCTGAACAAGCGCGAAGAGACGAGCGTGCCACACATTTGGATTTGGGACGGCACCGAGCACGTCGACCCGGCCAAGGAGGCAAACGCCCAAGCGATGCGCTTGCAAAACCTCACCACCACCTTGGCGATTGAGTACGCCAGACAAGGGAAGGATTGGGAGGCGGAACTCCACCAAATTGCCCGCGAGCGCAAGCTCTGCGAAGAACTCGGCATCCCGATTGCCTCGGCGCTGCCGGAGACACAAAGAAAGGACGAAACAGATGAATGAGTACCTCCAAATCAAGGCCGCTGCCGATATGAGCACACGCGTCAAGGGCGTAGCCTATTCGGGCGGGGCGATGAACCTCGGCTGGCGACACCCGGTGGTGGTCGACCTCGCCGGGATGACCATCCCGGAAGTCGTGCCGCTCTTGGCCAATCACCTCAACCGTGTGAATGGGCGCGTAGGCATTCTCTCGGCAATGGTGGTCGACAACCGCCTTGAAATCCAAGGAGACATCGTTGCCGATGGCGAAGACAGCCGCGCCATTATCACGCAAGCGAAGGCTGGCGCAGCCTGGCAACTCTCGATAGGGGCGGAGGTTGATGCCTCGGAACTGGTCGAGAGTGGCACACGCCTAGTCAACGGTGTGGAACAGCGTGCTCCCTTTTATCATGTCACGAAGTCGACGCTTCGTGAAGTTTCGGTGGTCGCCGTAGGTGCGGACCGAACCACCACAATGGTCACTGCGACCGCAACCCTAACAGGAGAACATCCAATGGAAGCAACGAAGACCCCGGCCAAGCCGGAAATGGCCGATGTGCAGGCGCAAGCGGCCCAGGCCGAGCGTGAACGCGTGATGGCCATTCGCGCCATCTGTGCTGGGGAGTGCCCGGAGATTGAGAGTGAAGCCATTAGCGCTGGGTGGACGCTTGAAGCGACAACCACGAAGGTGCTTGAGGCACTCCGCGCCAAGCGCCCGATTTCGGCCCCGAATGTCATTATCAAGGAAACCCCGAGCGCTTCGGCCAAGAGCCTTGAGGCGGCACTCTGTCTGCGCGCCGGCATCGAAGAAGCGGAAGTCTTCAAGACCTATGGTGAACAGACGGGCGAAGTCGCGTGTCAGAACCGTGATATGCCGCTGTCGGTGGTGCTTGCTGAGTGCCTCCGCTTGGAAGGTCAGAGCGTCAGCGGTGCCTTTGGCAACGAGACGATTCGCGCGGCCTTCTCGACGGTGAGTTTGCCGGGCATTCTCTCGAATGTGGCCAACAAGAAGTTGCTGCAGTCCTTCCGCGCTCAGCCGATTATCGCAACGCGCCTTTGCTCTGAGGGTGACCTGTCGGACTTCAAGGAGGCAGACCGCTTCCGTCTGACGGATGTTGGGGACCTCGTGCCGCTTGCGCCCAACGGTGAGATTAAGCACGGTGGGGTGGTTGAAGAGATGGCCAAGAATCAGCTCGACACCTATGCCAAGATGTTCTCGCTCACGCGCAAGATGATTGTGAACGATGACCTGAACGCCTTTTTGCAGGTGCCGACAGCGATGGGCAATCGTGCCGCGCGGCTGATTGACCAACTCTTCTTCAAGCGACTCTTGGCCAATCCTGCGCAACACGATGGCAATGCGCTCTTCCACGCGAAGCACGGCAATCTGATTTCGGGCGCATCCTCTGCGCTTTCGGCGGACTCCCTCAAGAAGGCCATTCAACTCTTCCTTGACCAGGTGGATGCTGACAATCAGCCGATTGCCATTGAGCCGAAGTATTTGCTTGTGCCCACGGCCCTCAAGTACCTCGCCATCGAACTGACGCGCGGCGCTACACTGATTATGTCCGGCACCGACAACACAGTGCGCCCGGCCATCAATGTGCTGGCTAATGAAGGGCTGCAGGTGGTCACCTCGCCCTATTTGGCCAATAGCGGCTACACGGGGGCCTCTGATGTGGCGTGGTATCTCTTTGGTCAGCCTGGTCAGGTTGACACCTTTGAGATTGGCTATCTGCGTGGTCGTCGTACGCCGACGGTCGAATCTGCGGATACGGACTTCACCACCTTGGGCAAGCAGTTCCGTGTCTATTTTGACATCGGGATTCGCGAGCAGGACCATCGCGGGATGGTCAAGGCGAATGGCAAGGCCTAACGAAAGGAGGAAAAGGATATGATTTCCAAGTATGTACACGATGGTAAGGCCATCGACATCCGCCCCACCGCTGATATCGCGGCGGGGGATGTGGTGGTCATTGGTGCTGCGTTAGTGGGCATTGCGGTGCTCGACATCAAGGCCGGGGAACTGGGGGCGCTGGCGACATCGGGTGTCTTCGACATCGCCAAGCCCGATGGCACGACCTTTGCGGCGGGCACCATCATCTACTGGGATGAAGCCACCCAGACGGCAGTCGCGACCACGAGCAAGCCGCGCTTGGGCGTGGTGACCGAAGCGGCGGCGGCTGGGGATGCGACCGTCCGAGTCAAACTGGGTTGATGATGGGTTCGATGCTCGAGGAGGCGAGCCGTTGGCTTGCCGATATGCGCGAGAAGCATCTTGCCGTCCAGGTTCATTATGTGACCTGCGATGGCAAGGTCTACCGGGTCAAAGCAACCATCGGCAAGTCTGAATACACGGCTCCCAATGAAGACGGGATAATCGTCAAGAGCCACTTTAGAGACTTCCTGATAACGCAGTTGGCCTTGCCGCACACACCGCGCTTTGGCGATTCGATTGTGTGGAACGATCGCATCTATGAAGTCCTTGCACCCAATGGACGAGATGTTTGGCGGTGGAGTGACCTCTTTCGTACGACCAAGCGCGTGCACACCAAATACTTCAAGGAGGCCGGAGGGCTCTACGATGAAATGGACGGGGAAGAGGTGCCAGAAGGGCCGCCGGTGGACACGCGGCCACCGTGCCCGTGCTGCCCGTGCAAACAGAAAGGATAAGGCGTGTGTTATGTCGACAGAGGAAAACAATGTGAAGTTGCGTGAGTTATGGGACTGCGTGAATCGCTCTCGGATGGAACTGGCCGAAATCAAAGGAATGATGACGATGCACTTCCGCGAGGGAGAACATCATCATCCTCCGTGCGCGCCGGCGGCCCACCTACAGAAGACGCTGATGAGTGCGCTCTTTGCTGCCGTAATGGCCCTGTTGGCGGCCATCGGCAACATTATCATCAGTTTCCACACGGGAGGATAAATGGCGATGGACATCGAGCGTTTGGCCACGGCAGTGGCCTTGCGATTGGATGGAACGGTCTCCCATTGGCCGGAGTACGAACGCCGAGAGATGGCCCGCGAGCAGGTGCTCATCGTGCCCAGCGGAATAGCCTATAAGTTCCTCTCACGCGCACACACGCAAGCGGACTATCACCTGGATGTCGGCGTTCTGCGCCGAGCAACGGAAGA
>CAMGJH010000080.1 GCA_946056345.1 uncultured Lentisphaeraceae bacterium
ATTCGTGTGCGGGCGCAATATGCGCCCAAACCACGAAGAAAGTGTAGCATATTTAGCAGTTAGCTGTTAGCGGCTAGCAGTTAGCTGTTAGCGGCTAGCGGTTAGCTGAGTTCTTCGCGCCAGGCTTCGGTGCCGCAGAGTTTGGTCATCCACTCGGGGCGGGCTTGGGGGTGAGCGAAGAGGCGCTCGGGGCCGTAGCGGCGGTGGAGGGTTTGGAGGAGGGCGCAGGTGACGGCCCAGGGGCGGAAGGTGCGCGGGTCAGTGACGTGCAGGCGGAGGGCGCCTTGGCCAGGGGCTTGGGTGAAGTCGTGGAAGGTGATGCCGGGGAGCTCGCGTTCGTTGAGTTCGGCGGCGAGGCGCTCGCCCTCGAACCAGGGGGCGGAGAGGACGCGGAAGGCGTAGGCTGTGGCGCGGGCGATGTCGAGCTGCGGGAGGGCTTCGGCGAAGACGGTGGCCGGGTAGATGCGCGCGGTCTCCCACGAGCGGATGGCGGGCGAGGGCGGGATGAACTCGGGTACGGGCGGCCGCTCGAAGGGCGGGCACGGGGCGGTCATCGGCGCGGCGAGGTGGGGGAAGCCGGACCAAGCGGCAATTTCGGTGGGGAGGCGGCCGTGGACGAGGGGCAGGGCGCAGGGGGCCACGAAGGAGAAATGCGCCGGATCGGCCACCGGGCCGTCCTCAATGGTGTGCCAGGGGATGGGGCGGTCGCAGACCAGGCAGGGGAGGTGCGCCTCGGCGCAGGCTTCGAGGGTGAGGAGCAGGGTGGCGAGGTAGGTGTAGCAGCGCACGCCGAGGTCTTGGAGGTCGACGATGAGCAGGTCGAGCCCCGCGAGCATCTCGGGGGTGGGCTTGCGGTGCTGGCCGTAGAGGGAGTGGACGGGGATACCCCAGAGCGGGTGCGTGGCCGAGGCGGTGCGCTCGCCGGCGGCCGCCACGCCGAAGTAGCCGTGCTCGGGGCCGAAGAGGGCGCGGAGCTTCTCCCCAAAGACCTGTCGGCAGGCCTGCGCGGCGGTTTCGCCCGTGCTTAGGAGCGCGGCTTGGTGGGAGACCAGCCCCACACGCAGGTCGCGAGGTGCCGTGGAGAGCCAGGCCTCGATGCCGGCGCAGCTGGCGTTAGTCGACAGTGGACAGTCGACAGTGGACAGGCCGCGGCGCGCCGCGACGGATGGGCTTTCGGCAGGGCTAACAGGGGGCGTGGCCACAGACATTAAAAGCTCCGGGGTTGACGGTTAAGCGGGAGGCGCTTGGTCGCGGAACGCGCCCTGTCGACTGTTCACTATCAACTGTCGACTATCCTCGCGGCGCTTGCGCCACAAAGATAATCGTGGTGGGGATGGCCTCGCACTCGTCGAGGGCGGCGAGCCAATCGTCGGAGGCGTAGGCGGGGTTGGGGACAGCAGGGGGCTCTTCCAGGCGCAGGAGCTTGAGGCCGGCGGCGCGGAAGGCGTTGAACCAGGCGCTGACGGGATAGGCGCGCGAGGCGATGGGCGCGTCGGAGCCGTCGGGCTGCTCGCGGATGTCGTCGAGGGGGTGGAAGTAGTTGACCAGGAGGCGGCCCCAGGTGGAGGTGCCGTCGTCGTTCTCGGCCTCCACCCACTCTCCGTTATAGACGGGGTGGACGGTGGAGAGAACGAAGGTGCCGCCGGGCTTGAGCCAGCGGGCCACGCGCCGGATGAGGCCGAAGGGATCGTCGACGAACTCGAAGGCGTGCGAGGAGGTGATGAGGTCGTAGCTCGCCTCGGGGGCGGAGAAGGCCTCGATGGCGCCCTGGCGGAAGTCGATAGCAAGCCCGGCCTGGGCGGCGTCGGCGCGGGCGTAGGCGAGCTGCGCTTCGGAGATGTCCAGGGCGGTGCAGTGGAGGCCGCGGCGGGCAAGGTAGAGGGAGTTCTGGCCCTCGCCACAGCCGAGCTCGAGGGCGGTCATCCCCGGCGTGAGGGGCGGCAGGAGGCGGAGGGTGCGTTCGCCTGGCAGGAGCGGACCGTAGTGGAAGTCCGAGCCGTCAATGCGGGTGATGGCGCGATAGTCGGCAGCGATGGCGTTCCAGTAGTGGCGCTGGCCGTCGGCCTGGGGGGCAGGAGGAGGGGGCATAGGCGGAGGAATAGGCCGTTAGCCCTGGCGCGCGAGGCGGCGCTGCCAGAGGCTCCAGAGGATGACGCTCTTGCCGTCGTCGAGGGTGCCGTCATCAATGGCACGGTCAATCTCCTCGGCGGCGAGGAGGACGGGCTTGAGGTTCTCGTCGGTGTCGAGTTGTTGGGCGAGGGGCATGGGCTTGAGCAGGGCGTGGAAGTGGTAGTGCACCTCGTCGCAGTAGCCCGGAGAGGGGAGGGTGGAGCCAAGGTAGGTGAGGCGGTCGACCTCGTAGCCGCTCTCCTCGCGCGTCTCGCGCAAGGCGGCCTCCTCGGGCTTCTCGCCAGGCTCCATACAGCCGGCGACCACCTCCAGCAGCGTCCGCTCCACGGCCTTGCGGTATTGGTGAACGAGGAGGTAGCGTCCGTCGGGCAGCTGGCAGAGGATGCAGACCGCGCCGCGGTGGCGCATCACCTCGCGTGTGGTCCGGCGGCCGTCAGGCATCGCAATGTCCAGCACGTCGACCACCACGGCCCGGCCCTCGAAGGCGCGGCGGGTGGCGAGGGTCTTCTCCACAAAGGCTTGTTCGTCAATCGCTTCCATAGCCTTACTCCATCTCCAGGCGCTGCTCCATCGCGAGCGAGCGCTTGCCGCCGAGCTGGACGCTGCGGGCGTAGTATTTGGCTGCCAGGTCGCGCTTCGGGTCAATCGCCGGCAGACGCATCATCGTGACAGCCATATTGAAGCAGGCATCGGGGTCGCGCGGGTCCTCGCGCATCAGCGCCTCGAGCACCTTCATCGCCTCCATCGGCAGGTTCTTGGAGAGGTAGACGCCGGCGGCCACCATCCGCGCCTTGCGCCCGGCAGCCCCGGTCGAGGGCACGGCCTCGACCAGCTCGAGCGCGTCGTCGCCCCGCCCCTGCAACAGCCGCAGACGCGCCAGCAGCACCAAGAGGTCGGGCTCGTCGGGCCACTGCCCAAGCGCCTCGTTCAGACGCTCCTCCAGCCGGTCGACGAGCTTATTGTCCCAGAACTCGGTGCACATCGCCACCGCGTGGGCGCGAGCCTGGGCATCGGCTTCGGCGGCGGCCTTGGCCTGCGCGTCGGCCTCGGCCTTCTGCTTGGCCTGCGCCGCGCGCATCCGGGCAATCTCCGCAGCCTGCGCCTGCTTGCGCGCCAGGGCCTCGGCCTCCAGACGCTCCTGCTCGGCCTTGGCAGCGGCCTCGGCCTCGGCCTTCTCGCGCGCAATCGCCTGCTCAATCACCTCCACCGCCTGCCGGGCATCCTTGAGCGCGCCCTCGGCCTTGCGGAGCTTCTCGGCGGACACCTGCTTGCGCGCGCCGGCCTGCTCGCGCTCGGTGCGCATCTCGTCCAGGACGGCCTTGGCGGCCTCGCGCGCGGCCTTGGCTTCGGCCTCCTTGGCGAGGGCTTCGTCGGCTGCGGCGCGGGTGCCATTCTTGGCGGCGGCGACCTTGGCCTTGAAGGCGGCCTGAGTGGCCAAGAAGGCGTCGGCATCGGCGGCAGCGTGGGCCTTGGCGGCCTCGGTGAAGGCGGCGACCTTCTGGTCAAACTCGGTCTGCAAGGCGGCGAGGGTTTCGCGCTCGCGGGCGACGTCTGCCTCGGCGGCCATCACGCGCTGCTGCGCGTCGCGCAATTGGTCGGCCAAGGAGGGGGGACGGGCCAGAGCGGCGACCTTTTCGGCTTCGGCGGCCTTGTCGGCGAGGGCCTTGCGCTCCTCGGCCAGGCGGGCCTCGAGGTCGGAGGTGTCGGTGACGGCCTGGCGGTTGTCCTGCACCTCGGCGCGTTTGAGGGCCAGGGCGTCGAGGCTGGAGATGCAGTGGAACTTCTTAAGGCGCAGCGAGGCGAAGGCCGAAGAGCCCGTGTCCTCGGCCTCCTCAATCTCCTCCAGGCGCGTCTGGGCCTGACGGAAGAGGCGGATGGCCTCCTCGGTGTCACCGGCCTCGGCGGCGGTTTGGGCTTGGGCGATGAGGCGGTTGGGCTCGCGCAGCAAGTCGGCCACGTGCTTGGCCACCTTGGCCTCCTTCTCGGCCTCACTCTCGCCAAAGAGCCCGGCCTGCAGCGGCACGGGAAGGGTCACAGTCAGCAGTAACGCCAACAGCCCGGGAACAACAAACGGTTTCATAAGGTCCTTTCCGCAAGGGATTAGTGCGAGCAGGTGCCGAAGTCCCCCTTCAGCGGCTCGACGTGGATGGTGACAATGGCATCGCGCCCAAAGGCGTCCTCTAGCAAATGCTCGGCGTGCGAGGCGATTTCGTGGCTCTCGCGGACGGTCATCTCGGGGTCGACCCGGAAGTGCACCTCGATAACCGCCACGGTGCCCACCCGCCGCGAGCGCAGATGGTGCGGCTCGAAGAGACCGGGAATAGAGTGGATGAGTTCGAGGATGTGGGCGTTCTCCGCCTCGCTCATCCCGTGCTCCATCAGCTTGTCGAGCGAGTCGCGCACAATCTCCCAGGCAATCTTTAGGAGGATGACCCCCACCGCAATCGCCGCGATGGGGTCCAACAGCACCCACTTGCCGCCGAAGAGAGCCGCTGCGCCGGCACCGGCCGAGGTGGCAATCGAGGAGAAGGCATCGCTTCGGTGATGCCAGGCGTTGGCCAGGAGCGCGTCGTTCTCGGTTTGCCGCGCCACCCGCACCGTCAGCTGATAGAGCACCTCCTTGGCCGCAATCGAGACGAGCCCGGCCCAAAGCGCCATCAGCTCGGGCCGCTGCGGGTAGCGCCCGTGGAGCGCTGCCGCCCAGAGCGCCTCCCCGGCGTGGAAGGAAATCATCAGCCCCACGCCGCAGAGCGCCACGCCCACAATCACCGCCGCCAAGGTTTCGTACTTGCCATGGCCATAGGGATGATCGGCAGCCTGCGGCCGACCGGCCAGGCGCATCCCCACCATCACCGCGAAGTCCGTCACGAAGTCCGAGGCTGAGTGCACCGCGTCGGCCACCATCGCCGCCGAGTGGCCGAGCACGCCCACCACGAACTTCCCGGCCATCAGCACCACGTTGACCGCCACCGACAGCCACGTCACCCGCGCGGCCTGCCGCACGCGCTCGTCCATCGTTATCGAAGTCTTGCTCTGTTCCATTGCGTGAGGGATTGTAGCACAGTCGTGCCGGGGCGATTAGAGGGCCTCGGCGGCGGAGTCGGTCAGGCGGTGGGTTTGGGGGTCGAAGGCCAGGCCAATGGCGTAGATGGGGAGGTTGTGGCTGCGCAGCGGCTCAGCGTAATTGCGTTCGCGGATCTGCGCGAGGGCGGTCTGGGCGCCAGTCTTGCCATCGCGGTTGACCTTGAGCTCAAAGATGAAGACGCTGCGCGAGTGGACCAGCACCAGGTCCGGCCGCGCGCCGGCCTGCTGACGCTCGAAGCAGACTTGCGTGGAATCGAAACGCGAGCGGATGAGGAAGTAGAGCAGACGCAGGTAAGCGGCCTCGGTGACCTGCGTGCCTTCGGTGGCGTGATAGGGCAGGTCGGCGTAGAGCGCGGCCAAATGCTCAAAGAAGCCCGGGAAGTCGCGCGAGACGAGAGCGTTGATGGTCTCGCCAATCCACGGATCGCTGCCCGGGCGCTTGGCGATTGACTGCGTGACGAGGGTCAGCAGGTCGCGACGAATCTCCTCATCGGGGATGCCCAGGGTGTAGCCGTCATCCGGGTGAAAGCCCTTGATGGTGAGGTAGCCCGCTTGGAAGAGAAGACCGATGGCGGAGAGCGACGAGAGGTCTGCGGCCGCCATCAAGTTCTCGGTGATGCCAGGGACCTTCTCATAGTCCAGCTTGACCAACTGCTCGCGCGAGAGGTAGTTCATCAGCATCGAGGGCCGGCCGGTGGAGG
>CAMGJH010000081.1 GCA_946056345.1 uncultured Lentisphaeraceae bacterium
ATTCAATCTTGAAGAAGCTCTTTCCCGGTGTCTAGAGTGTCTCCGTCATCAAACGTTTCCGGATATTGAAATTCTCTGTGTCAATGACGGGTCTACCGATTCGTCTCTAGCAGTCCTACTCGATTATGCCCACCGCGATTCTCGCATTCGAGTGTATAGCCAACCTAACAGTGGCGTTTCCACTGCGCGTAATTTTTGTATTGAGAATGCCCAAGGAAAATATCTTACTTTTATTGACGGAGACGATTGGGTTGAACCAATACTGTGTGCTGAGGTTGTATCCAAAATGGAGAAATTAAATCTAGAAGTGTGTTTTTACGATTTAGATTGTTTTACCTTTGATCGAGAAGAGATTTCACCTCATTGGTGGGGTAGCCAACAGCAACGGAAGTTTTTACCTATTGAGAAAGTCTTCTCAGGGGAAGAACTTACACGATGGCGAGTCCCAGGATCCAGTTGTAATCGGTTTTATCGACGTGATTTCTTACTCAAAAACAATCTCTTTTTCAAACATCTTGGCTTGGGCGAAGATTGTACGTTTACAATGACCCTTATGGGGAGACTATCTAGAGGGTATATTATTCCGAAGTGTCTTTATCATTATCGTCGCGGAGCGCCTTCTTCTGCGATCTCTCGACTCGTTAATACTGCGAGTTCTACGGCAGAATATGCGAAATTGACTTTTCTTACTACATTAATCAATTTGTATCATATTTATCAGAAAGAGAAGCGGTCTGATTCATTTTTAGCTGCTTTCAAAGAGAGAGCATTGTTTGAAGTTATTTTTTATGCAGAGAACAGCCCGTTTATTTCTACCTATTTATCAAATGGAGGCTGGGATGCTTTTGAATTTGACACTCTTCCTGCCGAGTACCGCAATGAGGCTATTTGGGAACGATACACACGGAGACGTTCCATAACAAAGCAACAAGTCCCGCCATCATTCGTTAGGCCGAAGTATAATGAAAGAGTTATCTTCTTCTTGTTAACCAAGTTACGTCAGTATTACAAGAAAGATCTCTATATTGTCACAAATCAAGTAGATACGATTGAGAACGAACCGATTGACTCGTGGACTTTCTTTATGTGGTTACAAGAACATTCTATCCCTTCTCGATATGTAATCGCACATAAACATCCGTTTGCGTTAGAATTACGCCGTAATCATAAGACGAAAGATGTAATTTTTCTAAGAACTAATGGAATTTCATCTTTTGAGTTTTGCTTGCGCTGTTTCTGGTGCTTATGTAGGGCAAAAGTTGTCGCGCAAGAGAATGGAGCGCTACACGAAGCCACACGGCAGTGGTTCTGCGCGCAACCCTCTTTGCAGTATATCTTCTTACAACACGGAGTATTCTTCTTCGCCTTGGCAAAAGGAACACAGGCATATTTACGCACATTCGATGTCATTAATGTGTCTAGTCAATATGAACAGTCGCTTTTACAAGAGAATGTACAATACAATACAACTAGTACTCTTCCTATACAATACATTCAAGCAGGGTTGCCACGTTGGGATAAGTTAAAAGATGAATCCAATCCGCAACACCCAATTATCTTTATTATGTTTACAACGAGAGTCTCGTTCAACTCGTTGGACCAATTATATAATTCCACTTACTATAATCAATTGAAGGATTTTCTTACCGATGACTATTGGAAAACTTTAAAACAAAATGGAATTCGAATCGTTCTTTCCATTCATCATCATCTCAAGAATACTTTCCACAATTTTAAGTTTCCGTGTGATTTTGAACTTGTTTCTTCAACAAGTGTTTCTTCCTGGATAAGACGTGCCTCGTGTTGTATTACAGATATGTCGAGTGTTTCGTTTGACTTTATGTTTTTACATAAACCCACAATTTATTGGTTATTAGACTATGCTTCAAGAGACCTTAATAATACGGACTTGGATAGGACGGTGTTAGCTGAAAAACAATTAAATAAACTTTATAACAAAGTAAATAACAAGGAAGAGTTATTTGCATTGCTTAATGAATATATCGCGCGAGGTTTTAGGTTAGAGCCTGAGAAACAAGAAATCGCAGACCAATTCTTTAAGTATAAAAAGAATATTTGCGAACATCTATACCATGCAATCGAGTCTCTCAATCCGAAAGGTGGTAAATAATGAAGGCTCTCCGGCGATTGATTAAGATTTTTTTGCCATACGGGTTCTTCCGGTGGTGGGTCAAGTGGCGTTATCAGGTCGAGTTGCCTGCTGTTGGCGAGAGCGCATTCTCTCGTGGACTGCACCAGTGCCTGCCTGCGTTCGTGGCCTTTGTTGACAGCCAGCGTAAGCCCTCAGACAAACGACCGCGGAAGTATTGGCTTCCCTATGGAATGATGCGCCACTACGTACGCGACTACTATGGCCTCTGCGTAGAGGCTCCCGCCGACACCAAAGCCTCGAGCCTCGTGCGCCTCGTACGCAGCATTTGCCCCTATGGGCTGATTCTGTGGTGGGATGCCGAGGCGCGTCGCCTCGCACCCAAGCCGGCTGCACCGAAGGTCCCACCACCTGCTACCCATGCGCCTGTCGTTAACCTAACGCCGTTGCTGCAAGAGATCAAAGCGCTACGCGCGGAAGTTGCCGAACTTCGCCGTGAGACATTGCTGCGCGACGAGCGCCTGGAAGCCCTCGTGTTGCGCCTCGCCCTGGGGCAAAAGCGCGCCAATATCCAACGCGAGCGCGAATAAGAGATGCCCTCGCCAGCGACCGTCTTGGTCCTCATTCCCGTCTTTGGGCGGGAGGATGTCTTTTTGACGATGGCAGTTTTGGCGAAGGCGAAAACGCCGGATGTCACACTGCATTATCTCGTGGTCGACAATGGGAATGAGCCCGAGCTTGCCAAGCGGTTGGCGGCGCTACGGTCGTCTCAGTGCGAGGTCATCCGGTTGCCGGAAAATCGCGGTGGAGCTGGGGCCTATCGCGCGGGAATGCTGCGAGCAATGGCGCTCGGGGGCGACTTCTTATGGCTCCTTGATGACGATGCCTTGCCCAACGCGCAGACGCTGCCGGAACTCTTGAAGGCCTATCATCGGCTGCTCGCCGCCGGGGTCAAGGTTGGCCTCGTCGGCAGCACCCTGCTCGGCCGCATCCATCCCAATCGGGTCAATGAGATGGGCAGCCGCATTGTCAGCCGCCGAACCGGCCAGATGGAAATCGTTGGCCGCGGCCTCTCGGCCCAGGACCTCCGGCCCGACCTGCTCGAAGTCGACAATATAGCGGCCGCCTCATGCCTCTGCCCGATGGCGGTCCTCCGCGAAGTCGGGCCCTTTGAGGACATCTTCATTCACTACGACGACTGCGACTGGTGCCTGCGCATCCAGGAAGCCGGCTATCGCCTCTTCGTCTCGCCCCGCTCAACGGCCCAACACATCGAGAGCGAAGGCAAATTCCCAGCCTGGATTGCCTACTACGACACGCGCAACCTCCTCTGGCATTTACAGCGGCACTTCCCAGACGCCCTTCCCCGAATGAAGCGCACGCTTTGGCGGCAGCTCCTCCTGCTCCAACTACACGGCTGTTGCGACCTAGTTGCGCTGATGCGCCTAGGCATCCGCCACTTCCACACGGGCCAATGCCTCCTGCGCAAAGACCTGCCGCAGTTCATCCGCCCAGAACTTCCCCTGACCGATCTCCAAACCGCCCATCCCCCACTTTGGATTATCGCCCGCGATGGCGCCTCCGCCGCTCCGTGGACGGCCTTCCTCTCGGATTACCCGGCCCCTCACCGCCTCCACATCTGCCGCCAGGCCCTCCATATGACCCCGCGTGCCAAACTCCTCGCCTGCCTACGAATGGCCCGCCACTACCTTATTGGCCTCGGCTTCCTACTGCGCCACCCAACCGCGCAAATCTGCCTTGATTACATCTGCGCGCGCGACTATCCCTATCCCCTGCCATTCCGCCCCCTCCTCTACTTCATCTCCCGTGGCGACACCTTCACCTGTTTCCGCAGCCCCCACCGTCAACACCCCTAAGGCACTCTTCCGACTGCCAACCGCGGCGCGCAGAACGATTAACCCTCAGACTTAATTGAATTAAGACTAACTGTTAATTCAATTAAGACTAACTGTTAATTCAATTAAGTCTGAGTCTTATTAATTCACCTCGGCCCGGGTCCAAATCGCATCCGCCCCGAGTTCGGGGCGAACCCGGGCCTACCTCGAGGCGAACCCGGGGCGGATGCGAAATGGACCCGGGGCGGGGGGAGGGTGGCTGGGGGTTGTGGTTTCCGTTTTCTAGCCTCTTTGGCGAGGTATGTTTGGGCGGCTGATGGGTGGGTTTTGCGGGGGCGGAGGTGTTATGTTATACTGCGTGTCGTTTTGAGAGGGTAGACTATGAAGGCAACGCATATCTCTTGGATTTGGTCGGTGGCGGTTTTTGCCGTTGCGACGGTCTTCTATCTGGTGACATCGGCGTGGGGAGCGTATCCGGGGGCTTCGGCTCAGTTTGTGGCGTCGGCGCTTTTCCCGGAGTGGGGGGTTGGGGGGGGACACTCGTTGGAGCAGGTGTTGGCGTTGGGGGTGACGCGGCTGTTGGCGCCGGAGCGGTTGCTGGCGGGGTTTTCGTGGGGGGCGGCGATGATGGGGGGGCTGACGATTTTGGGGTTATTTCGCGCAACGATGGCGGGGATTAGCCTTTCGTGCGTGGATATGAATGGTATTCGCGCGCACGAGGTGGGGCGGATGCGCGAGGATTTGTGGTTGGTGATGTTGCTAACGGGGCTGGGGACGGCGTTGGCGGGGTTGGTGGCGTTGCCGTTGTGGGCGCAGGGGACGCGGCCGTTGGCGGGCGGGGCGGCGACGACGTTGGGGATGGCGTTGATTTGTTTTGCGTTGCGGTTGCGCCGGCGGTGTATTGAGGATTTGGAGGGGGCTGGGCGGCTGACGTTTCGCCATCAGATGTTGCTGGCGGGGGTCTTTGCGCTGGCGGCGTATCTGGGGGTGGATGTGGTGCAGTTGGCGCCGGTGGCGTTGGTGGGGATGGTGCTTGGGGCGAGTGCGTTTGTGCGTGCGGAGGGGACGGCGCAGGCGCAAAATCTGCTCTGGGCGGCGATTGGCGTGGTGGCGGGGGTGGTGGCTTCGATGGTTACCTATCGGGCGAGTTTGGCGTTGGCGGGGGTAGAGACGGAGATGTCGTTGGGGGTGTCGGGGTGGTGGGGGGGGGTGGCTGATTCGCTGGTTCCGGGGCGGGGGGGTCTGGCGGGGGGGGGGCTCGAGAGGCCCGTGTAGTGGGGGGTGTTGTGGATCAATCGGGTGATGGCGGCGTGGAAGGGGGCGTTGCCGTGGGTGATGAGCTTTGAGGGGGCTTCGGCGTTGATCCTCTTTGCCTTGCCGATGGGGCTCTACTTCGGCTGTTTCCCGCAAGCCTACCTGAAGTTCGCTTCGCCGCTGATTGGGCAGTTGGTCATTCTGCTGGCGTTGGGAACGTGCCTGGCGCAGTGGCCAGCGGCGTTGTGGGAGACGCTTGCCGAACCGAGCGTCCTCTCCGCGTTGGGGATGGCGATGTTGATTTGCATTGCGGGGATGATGGTGGGGTCGTGGGCCTCGAATTGGCTCGATGTCCACACGCGCTGGAAGCCGGGTGCGGCGCACGGGGTGGCCACGGTGATGGTGATGGGGTCCTTGTGCGCACTGGCCGGGGCCGAGGGGTGGTTGTGGCGCAACCAGGGGGCCGGGCGGCCGGCCCGGGAGGTCTGCCGCGAGGTGTGGAAAGCGCAGGAGCGTTCGGTGCCGGCGCAGGCGCAGGTATGGTTGGAGGCGCCGTGGCGCGGCGTGGAGGACTTCTTGGTTTGGCGGCACACGCAGGGGCGGACGCTCTATCCGGTGCGCGCGGGGGCCACCAAGGGGCGCAACATCTGCCT
>CAMGJH010000082.1 GCA_946056345.1 uncultured Lentisphaeraceae bacterium
TGGCTGTTGGCCCGGCGGATGCGCCCTGGGGCGAACTCATCTGGCCCACGCCAGCCGGCACCCCCGCCGCCGACACGCCTCCGCCGCAGCCCACTCCGGCGGCAGATACGGCCAAGCCGGCCAAGCGCCGCGGTCTCAAGGCGCTCCTCGTGTGGCTCTGCCTGCTCCTTTTCCTCGGTGGCGTGCTTTATCTCTGTTACCTTTTCCGTGCTCCAATCGTAGACAAGGGCGGAGCGCTCCTCGTGTGGGCTCGCGACACTTGGAGCCGTATGACCACCCCACCCCCGCCGCCCCCCAAAGAGGTGCTGACCCTCGACGCGCCCGTGCAGGCCTTTGGCCTGGAGATGAAAGCGCGCGAGGGTGCCCCCACCCGCGTTTGGGGCAACCTGCCCACGCGCGCCAAGCGGCTGCAGGCCACGGCCTCCATCTACGCCGCCGAGCCCGGTGCCCTGGTGCAGCTCTCCGATGACGAATCTCTCCGAAGCGCCGCCGAGGAGACCCTCGCAATGCTGACCGAAGGCCGCGTCCGCGTGGTTGAGGCCAAGAACCGTTCGCTCACCCTCTCGGGCGTCGTCGAAAGCACCCCCGCGATGCGCACGATTGCCGAGACCCTTCAGGCCGAGGTCCCCTACCTGGAGCACCTCGACTGCGCCCAGGTGGTCTGCGGCAAGCGCGAAGTTGGCGACGGCGCCGAGCAGGCCGTGGTGGCGAAGGCCAAGGACAAGCGCGCGACGGCCTCGTTGCCTCTCTGCGGCATCCTCACCACGCCCTATCCGTGCATCGTCCTGCGCGATGGCTCGCGCGTGACCCCCGGGGCCGAGTTTGGCGGCTTCGTGGTCGACAAGATCGAGCCAGACCGCATTCTCATCCACAATGCCGACGGCACCTTCGACTGGCGCCCCTAGCCCCCTCGCCCCGATTGCCAAGCAATCTCACAGGAAATGCGCTACAATATGGCTATGAAGTTGATGGATATTGAGCAGCAACTCTCCGGCCCCGAACGCCGCGCCGCGCTCGAGCGCTACGACGCGACCCTGCGCGCCCTGAGTCAGCGTCTGACCGAGGCGCTCCAAGCCGGCGTCCCGCCCGAGGAGTTCTCCGCCCTCTCCGCCTTAAACGAGGCCACCACCCTTTCTCGCAAACTACTGCGCTTGACGGTCCAGGAGGCCGAAGCGCCTAGCGAACCTGCTTCCCAGCCCCACCATCTGGGGATGGACTTTCAACCCTAATCAACCCAAGGAGTCACTATGGCAGCAAACCTTCCGACTGTCGTCAATCCCGTAGCAGACTTTGACTACGGCCAGTACGGCAAGCGCATTCAGCAGGGCCAGTCCGGCACCGGCCCCTACGTCCACACCGACAAGGTCTACGCGGCTTTGATGAACGCCACCATCACGATGGAAAACCGCGTCGCCGAGTCGCTGGCCAACTACCAGGAGCACCCCGACGTCCAGGCCAACCTGCAGCAGCTGCAGTATGACCTGCAGAGCTGGAACCTGGCCCTCAGCACGATGACCAATATTCAGAAGAATATGGCCGACGCCCTGAAGTCCATCTCCTCCAACTTCCGTTAATGTTCGAGCTGGCATCTGACGAAGCGCGCTTGTTGCTCGATGTCGCCTTGATGGCCACCGGGCAAAATTGTTTCCAGTCCGCAATGAAGATCCTTGCGGCTCTGGAGCCCTTCCGCGCGAATGAGGCTTCCTTGGCAGTTGCCAAGGCAATCCTCTTCATCAGCCTGCAGGATTTCGAGGGCGCCGTCGCCTACATCGATGGCGACGCGCTCCCGAAGTTTCCCCGCTCGGCTATGCTGCAAGCCTTCAAGGGCATGGCGCTGCTTCGGTTGGAGCGCACGGCGGAGGCGCGCGAAGCGCTCGCCTTGGCCGCCGCCTCCACCGAAGACCCCGCCGCCGCCCGGCTTGCGGCAGACCTGCTCCCCGCCTAATCACCTCCCCCCTCCCAGGAAGTCAACGATGCTTGACCCGATGATTGTCGAAGCCATCTCCTCGATGCAGCGCACGCAAGCGGTGCAATCGTGGCAGAGCGTCCAAGATCCCCTCCCCGTGGCCGATCCGGCTGCGGTGGCCAAGTTCCAGGCGGCGATGGCCCCAGACGCGCCGGCGGCCATTCCGATGGCGAGCGAAGTCTCGACCGTCTGGCGTTCAGCGCAGGAGAACTATCAGGGTATGGTCCACCGCATCAAGGCCCTGACCGAGACCAGCGCCACGCGCTCGCTCTCAGCCGTCGAGCTCGGCGAACTGCAGTACGAGGTGGCCAACCTGGCCTTCCAGCAGGAGGTTGTGGCCAAGGTGGCCGACAAGGCCTCCACCGCCATCCAAACTCTCATCAAGAACCAGTAAGTAAGGAGCGTTGCGTTGGCACACCAGCTTTCCTTCCCCACGCTCTGCTGCGGCCTGCTCGCGATGTGCCTGGCACTCACCGGGTGCGACGAGCAGACCACGCTCCACAGCCGCCTGGAGGAGCGCCAGGCCAACCTCGTCATCGCCGCGCTGATGGATGCCGGCATCGCCTGCCAGAAGGTCGCCGGCGAAGAGGGCACCTGGGATGTGCAGATTGCCGCCTCGCGCTTCGCGGACGCGGTCAACCTGCTCGAGCGCAAGGGCCTTCCCCGCCGCGCCTACCAAGGCATCGGCGAGACCTTCAAGAAGACCGGGATGATCTCCTCGCCCACCGAAGAGCGCATCCGCTTTATGAACGCCCTCGCGCAAGACCTCTCCCAAACCATTGCCGAGATTGACGGCGTCATCGACGCGCGCGTCCACGTGGTCCTTCCCGAGAATGATCCCTTCGCCAAGAATGCGCTCCCCAGTTCGGCGGCCGTCGCCGTCCGCACCCGCTGGGATGTCGACCTTGCCGACCGCGTTCCGGCCATCAAGAACCTCGTGAAGAACGCCATCGAAGGGCTGCAATACGAGAAGATTTCGGTGACGCTCTTCCGCGACAGCGCACCGGCAACCACCTGCGGCGGCAGCCTCTAATCTCTATGGATCCTGAGGAGCGCCAGTTCCTACTCACGGCCGCGTGGCTCTTTGTGCGCCACGGTCAGGCCAACCGCGCCCGCGTGCTCGTTGAGGCGCTGGTCGAGGAGGACCCGCGCGACGGCGTCTCTGCCGCCGCCCTGGCCGAGTTGCTCCTGGCCGAGGGCGAGGCCCAGCAGGCCCTGCGTGTGCTCCGTGCAGCCGACTTTCCCCCGGAGCTCCTCCGGGCCGAGGCGGTGTTGGAGACGCGTGCGCTCCTGGCGCTGGGCAAGACGCGCGAGAGCGAGGCGCGCTGGCACCGCTTCCTGGCCGCGAAGAAGGGCAGCGAGCGCAGTTGGATTGCCGGCTAGCCCAAGGAGTTAGACCGTGAGCGACGTTTCCCTCAGCCTTGACCGTGCGCGCGCCCTAGTGGCCGAGACGAAACGTTGGCCCTTGATGCAGCGCTTTCTCTGGGGCTTCGCCTCGCTCATCGACCCTGCGCGTGCCCTCGCCTACACCCAGTCCCTCCTGCCCCCCGGCGTCAAGGTGCCTCCCACGCTCCTGACTTCCGGCGTGGCCGGGCGCGCACTGCTCACGCACCTGAAGGTGGAGCCAACCTTCTACGACTTCACGGCAGAAGATGGCTCGCGCTTGCTCCTGCTTGAGCGCGCCCAGTATGAACAAATCGCCCGCTGGCTGGGGGCGCTCGCCTACGCCGAGCCGCTGCGCACCGTGCTCGCCGGGCCGGATGTCCGCGCCCTCAAGCAGTCGCTCCCAGGCCTCTACCCCGAGGTCCTACGCTACACGGCCTACTTCGCCAAGTGGGCACCGTGCTTTGCGGCGCTACGCGCAGCCTTACCCCCGCCACCCCAAGTGCTCGACCTGGCGGCCGCCATTCGCCTAGCAGGGCTGCGGATGCTCGCTTCGCTCCTCGCCGGGGTGCCGGCCGAACTCCTGCACCGCCAGCGCCTCCGCTTCTCGGAGGCCGACGAGCCGGGCTTCGAGCCCTTGCCGCGCGAGGTCCTTTCGCCCGAGCACCTGGAGTTGCTCTTTTTCCTATTGAAGCTACGTTTTCCGGAGGCTAGTGACCTATGTTGCTGATTAAGAAGGCGGGGCTGGAACTCCACGCCGCCTCGCGTCTGGTGCGCGCGCAGGAGGTGGCCACCATCCGCTCCATTGAGGAGACCTTTGCGGCGGCCGAGGCTGAAGCGGCCAAGATCCGTGCCGAAGCGGCTCAAGCCTTCGAGGCGGAGAAGGCGCGCGGCTACGCCAAAGGCCTCGAGGACGGCAAACGCGAAATCGCCGCCAAGGTCCTGGCCCAGCAAGAGGAGAGCGTCCGCTTTATGGAGGCGGTGGAGGGCAAGATGACCGATGTGGTGATGAAGGCCCTGCGCAAGTGCGTCGGCGAGATGGACAACCGCGAGCTGGTGCTGCACATCGTTCACAAGGTGATGGATGCCATCGTCCGCAACCAACAGCAAATCACCCTCAAGGTGGCCCCGGAGATGGTCTCCACCGTCAAAGCGCAGCTCGATGCACTCCTCGCCGCCTACCCCACCCTCACCTACATCGACCTACAGGAAGACTCCCGCCTGAAGGGCGCTGCCTGCATCATCGAGACCGAGGCCGGCGTGGCCGATGCCTCCATCGACACCCAACTGGCGGCCATTGAAGACTCCATCCGCCGCCACTTCGCAAAAGAGCGCTAATGGCCACGACCTTCGACTATATCCCTGACATCCTGGACCGCGCGGTAGAAGACGCGCAGCTGATTGATGTCAAGGGCCGCGTTATCCAGGTGGTCGGCACCATCATCAAGGCGGCCGTGCCGGGCGTGAAGGTGGGCGAAGTCTGTCTGCTGCGCAACCCGTGGGAGCAGTATGAAGTCCAAGCCGAGGTCGTGGGCTTCACGCGCGAAGCGGTCCTCCTGACCGCCCTCGGGCAGATGATTGGCATCTCGGCGCAGACGGAGGTTATCCCCACCCGGCGGGTGCACATGGTGCCGGTAGGCAAGAGCCTCTTGGGGCGCGTCCTCGACGGCCTGGGCCGCCCGCTCGATGGGGATGTGAAAGGCCCCCTCATCCCCGACGCCTTCTACCCAGTCTACGCCGACCCGCCCTCGCCCTTGGAGCGCAAGATGATTAGCCGCCCCATCTCGCTGGGCGTGCGCGCGCTCGATGGCCTGCTCACCTGCGGCGAAGGTCAGCGTATGGGCATCTTCGCTGCGGCCGGTGGCGGCAAGTCCACGCTCCTGGCGCAAATCGTCCGCAACACGGAGGCCGATGTCACCGTGCTGGCCCTCATTGGCGAGCGCGGGCGCGAGGTGCGCGAGTTCATCGAGAAGGACCTCGGCCCCGAAGGGCTGGCCAAGTCCGTCGTCGTCTGCTCGACCTCCGACCGCAGCGCGATGGAACGCCTGAAAGCGGCCTATGTGGCCACCTCGATTGCCGAGTCCTTCCGCGACAAGGGGCTGCGCGTGCTGCTTTTGATGGACTCTGTGACGCGCTTTGGGCGCGCCCAACGCGAGATTGGCCTGGCCGCCGGCGAGCCGCCCACGCGCCGCGGCTTCCCCCCGAGCGTCTTCTCCGAGCTGCCCAAACTGATGGAGCGCGCCGGCAACTCCGCCAAGGGTTCCATCACGGCCCTCTACACGGTGCTCGTGGAGGGCGACGATATGACCGAGCCCATCGCCGACGAGACGCGCTCGATCCTCGACGGGCACATCATCCTCTCGCGCAAGCTCGCCCAGCAGAACCACTATCCGGCCATCGACATCCTCCAATCCATCTCGCGCTGCCAGAACGCTATCATCACCCCCGAGCACAAAGCCTCCGCCTCCAAGCTCCGCGAGATTCTGGCCCGCTACGCCGAGGTCGAGCTC
>CAMGJH010000083.1 GCA_946056345.1 uncultured Lentisphaeraceae bacterium
AAAGAACACAAGTCCGAAGGAGCTATGTCAAAAAGAGCACAAAGAAAGGCACGCAAAGGTGCCTTGAAAGGTTTTGCAGTGGCCTGCTCCGCCAGGCCACCCGGGGCGGGGCAAAAACGAACCCGGCCCGGGTCGACCTCGAACCCGGGCCTACCTCGAGGCGAACCCGGGGCGGACAAAAATGTAAAACGCCCGGGGGCCGCCCGTTCTGATGGCCGCCGTCCCCGGCGGCCTGGGCCTTACTTGGGCCGCGGGGACGCGGCCCGTCAGAACGAGCAGCCCCCACCCCACGCGCGGGGGAGGGGATTGTGCTATACTGCGCGGTATGAAGTTTGACTTTCCTATAGTGTTGCGGCGGCCGTTGATTGTCTTTGACATCGAGTCGACGGGGATTAGTCCGCGGGCGGACCGGATTATCGAGTTGGCGGCGTTGCGGTTGAACCCGGATGGGACGCGCGATGACCGGGTGTGGCTCTTGAATCCGACGGTGAAGATTCCGGTGGAGTCCATTGCCATTCACGGGATTACCGACGCGGAGGTGGCGAATTGCCCGACCTTTGCCGAGAAGGCCTTTGAGATCTTTACCTTCTTTGAGGGGTGCGACCTGGGGGGCTTCTCGGTGGGCTACTTCGATGCGCAGATCCTCAACGAGGAGTTTCTGCGCTGCGGCATTCGCGACTTCCATCCCGATGGGCGCGCGATTGTCGATGCCCAGAAGATCTACCACAAGCGCGAGCCGCGCGACCTGACGGCGGCCTTGAAGTTCTACTGCAATCGCGACTTGGGGGCCGACGCGCACGGGGCCTTGGCCGACGCGCAGGCCACGCTGGAGGTGCTCGTGGGGCAGTTGGCGCGCTACCCGGATTTACCTCGGAGCGTGGAGGCACTCGACCGGATGTTTAACCCACAGGATCCGCTGAATGTCGACCGTCAGGGCCGTTGGCGGTGGATGAATGGCGAGGTGTGCGTCAACTTCGGGAAGAAGAAGGGAACGAAGTTGCGCGACTTGGCAAACGACCCGCACGAAGGCCATGCCTACTTGAAGTGGATGACGCGCGGGGACTTCCCGGAGGATACGCGCCAGGTGGCCGAGCAGGCCCTCAAAGGGGTTTTGCCGACGAAGGGGCAGAGCGTGGCCCAGAAGTTGGCGAGCGGTGAACGGTGAATGGTGAACGGTGAACTGAGAACGGTGAACGGATAGCCTTATTATAACCGCGCGTGCGCGCGCGAGGATCTTTTAAGGAGGAGAGAGACCATGCGGAATGTCGAAGCTTTCATCAAGGAGTTCCAGGAGACGGGGTCCTACCAGACGCCGCCGGAGGCGTTGGGCAAGCGGCGGAAGGCCGGGGTGCTGACCTCGCTGGCCTTCAATCTGCGCGCGCTCGGCGGGTCGATGGGGCGCGGCGGATGGTTGGCGCGGCGCGGGGCCTTCGACAATCGGCGCTGGCAGGAGTGCGGCTTCCACCTCTTTTGGGAGACCGAGCGCCTAGGGACGGAGGTCATCCTGGAGGGGTTCGACCAGTTGAAGGGGGTGGGCCCGGTGGTGGTGGTCTCGAACCACATGAGCCTCTACGAGACCTTCGCCTTCCCGCCGCTGCTGCTGGCCTATGGGGAGGTGGCGATTGTCCTCAAGTCCTCGCTTCTGGGAATGCCGTGGGTGGGCAAGACCTTCGCCTCGCGCAAGGTTATCCCGGTGGGGCGGACGGACCCGCGCTCGGACCTCAAGGCGGTGCTCGAGCAGGGCGAGCGCTTCATCCGCGAGGACAAGGCCTCGGTGGTGCTCTATCCGCAAGGGACGCGCCAGCCCTACTTCGACTGCCATCACTTCAACACCTTGGGAGTGAAGTTGGCCCAGAACGCGGGCGTGCCGGTGGTGCCGGTGGCCGGGCAGACGGCCTTCCTAGGCGTAGGGAAGTATACAAAGGACTTTGGGCCGGTCAATCCGGAGATCCCCGTGCGCTTTGCCTGCGGGCCGGTCATTCCCGTCACGCGCGCCAATGCCAAGGAGGCGCAGGCGCAGTGCATCGACTTCATCGCCTCGAAGCTGGAAGCGTGGGGCAAGGTGGAGGTCCGGCGCTAGGCCGGGATGGAGGGCGCGATGGGCGGTTGGACGCGGCGTATAGGCGCAGGGCTGTTGGGGCTTTGCCTGGGGTGGGGCCTGCTGGCGGCGCCGGAGGCGTTGGCGCAGTTCTCGATGGCCGAACAGTTCTCGGCCGAGGTCATTACCAATGCCTTTGGCGAGACAATGCCAGTGCGGGTCTGGCGGAAGTATCGGCCCAAGGACCTGCCGGTGCCGGTGGTGGTGCTCTTGCACGGAAGCGGCGAGTGCGCTCAGGACAATGCCGCGCAGCTGGCCCCCTTCGACGCGCTCTACAAGACCGTCTTGGTGGACAAATCCATTCCCCCCGCGCTCTACCTCCTGCCGCAGTGCACGCAGGCCAATGCCTGGGTGCGGACGATTGCCTTCAAACCAGACTACCGTCTGCCGCGCTACCCGGCCCCGGCCTTGAAGACGGTCAAGGAGTATTTGGATGAGCTCGTGCGGCAGGGGGTGGCCGATCCAGAGCGGCTCTATATCGGCGGCTACTCGCTGGGTGGCTTTGGCACGTGGGACGCCATCGAGCGCTGGCCGGACTACTTTGCCGCGGCCGTGCCGGTCTGCGGTGGCGGGTCGACGCAGGAGGCTGCGGTAAAGGCGGCGGCGACGACCTCGGTGTGGGCCTTTCACGGGTCGGCGGATAGCTCGGTGCCGGTGGATTGCACGCGACGGATGATTGCGGCTCTCTCGCAGGCGGGCGTGGCGGCCAAGTACACGGAATACCCCAACGCCGGGCACAACATCTGGTCGCGGGCCTTTGGAGACACGGCGATGCTGCGCTGGCTCTTCCGTCAGAAGCGCGGGCAGGTGGAAAAGCGCAGCGAGTCGGGCGTGGTCGGGGCCGTCTTCGGGCAACTCCTCGAGTTCGTCAAGCCCGAGTGAGGGGCGCAGGTGCCACTTCCGGGGCACGGTGGAAGAAAAGGAGCGATAACGTGGCAAGCCGACAGCCGCTTACGCGACGGATAAAAGGTGGGTCCAAGTGATGGGGTCCCACGGCTCAGACGGGCCAAACACCGCGAGCGCCAGCGCTATCCGCTGTCCGCTGTTCGTTGTTCGCTAACATGAGGCGCGCCAAAAAAGTTGTGCGGGGTGAAACTTTTTCTGTAACCTTTACGTTGGCTCGTGCGTAAACCACGCAAACGGAGGACATCCCTATGGAACTGAATGTCAATGCCACGAATGTCAACGCGAACGTCTCGGCGATTAACCTGGCGTCCGCCACGGAAAAAGCGGCCGAGATGAGCGGCTCGCAGGCCACCACCCCGATTCTGGGTGGCGCGGGGCTGACGGTCTCGATGAGCGGGAGCAAGCTCGATAAGCTCGTCGCCCAGATGCAGCTAGAGGAAGAGGATAAGCGCCTGAAGTTGGCGCGCGAACGACTGGCGGCCGCGCTCGATTTGATTGACGCGATGAACGCCCAGCGCGAGGCCGAGCACTCCGAAGCCTACACCAAGATTGACCAGTATGCCCGCGAGATGGAGAGCGTGGAAGCGCAGATCGCCGCCAAGGAGTCGGCCATCTCCGGGCAGGATACCGCCATTCAGCAGGCCCAGCGCGAGGTGAACAACGCCCAGAAGAATGTCGACCGGGCTCAGCGCGAGGTGGCGAGCGCCCAGCTCGCCGTCGATAGCGCCCAGACCGCCCTCGGCGGGCTCACCCAGCGCCCCGGCGAGAGCGATGCCGCCTTTGCCGCCCGTCAGGCCCAGGCCGAGGCGGATTTGGCCCAGGCCCAGCAGGCCCTCGCCAATACCCAGGCGTCTGCTGGGCAGGCCTCCGCCGCCCTCTCGATGGCTCAGGATAATCTCGCCGCCGCCCAGGCCTCCAAGACGCAGATGGAGAGCGAGAAGAGCGCCCTCCAGACGCGGTTGAGCGATCTGGCGGAGGACATTGACGAACAGTGGGGCAAGCTCAACGACGAGGAGGTGCGTGCGCTCCTCGACGCGATGAAGTTGAGCACGGCCGATGTGCAGGCCATCCTCGACAAGGAGCCCTTGGAGAGCGATGACGAGCGCGCCGAGATGCTTACCCAGCGCGAGGCCCCCGCCAAGACTATCTTCAAGGCCCTCGAGAACTACGAGAAGCGCTTGCAGGATAGCATTGACGCGAAGCGCGAGACGATGGTTTAAGGTTATTCACTTTCCCCAACACCCCCTTAAGAAAGGATGCAGATTATGGCAGAGATCACCAAAGAAGAGATTGAGGCCGCCGCCAAGAAGTTGATGGAGGGCTACACCCTCAGTGCCGTCAAGGGCATTTCGGAGAATGAGCTCGAGGCCGTTTACTCGGTGGGCTTCAACTTCTATCAGACCGGCCGCCTGGAGGATGCCCAGAAGATCTTCTCCTTCCTGGTGATGTTCAACCACCTCTCGCCGAAGTTCTGGATGGGCCTCGGGGCCGTCTATCAGGTGAAGAAGGAGTTTGACCAGGCGCTCACGGCCTATGGCTACGCCTCCTTCCTGGATTTGACTGACCCGCGGCCGCAGTATCACGCCGCCGAGTGCTTCTGGGCGAAGGGCGACCGCACCAACGCCCTCTCCGCGTTGGCCGCGTTGGAGGAGTTCGCCCCCGCGAATGTTGAGCTCGGGCGAGAGTATCGCACCAAGGCCGCCGAGCTCAAGGCCAAGATTGAACAGCAGTAAGTCAACCCCCTTCGGATGAGAGAGGAGCGCAGAAGCAATGGCTGAGATCCCCGGAATTAACGAACAGGCCCGCCAGCGGCCGGTCTACGTCAACCAAGCCGCCGAGATGGCCAAGGGCTTGGGTATCACCGAGAAGGCCCAGACCCTCGTCAAGGAGGTGGCCGGGCTGCTCGGGAGCGAGCGGTCAGTGCGCGTAAGCAACGCCTCCGCCACGCAGACTGCCGAGGTGGGCACCCCCACCGGCGCTACCGGCGTGCCCGCCTTGGATAACCCCGATGACGCGAAGGCCAAGGAGGCCGATCTCGAGAAGCTAATCGCCTATCTCCAGCTGGAGAACGACGAGCAGCAGGCCGAGATGGCGCGCGACCGTATCGAGGTGCAGAAGAATAACCTCGAGACCCAGCACAAGGACCAGATGGAGAAGCTCCAGAAGTCCCTCGACGAGATGGACAAGGCGGCCAAGGCGAGCAAGATCTCCAAGATCTTCGGCTGGCTGTTGGCGGCCCTAGCGGTCGTGGCGGCGGTGGTCACCTGCGTGGCGACGGCCGGCGCGGCGGCCCCGTGCATTGCCGCCGGTATCGGCGCGGCGATTGCGGTCGGCTCGATGGTCCTGAGCGAAACCGGCGCAGCCGATAAGATTATCGAGGGGCTGGCCAAAGGTATCACTGGGCTCGTCAAGGCCTTCGGCGGGGAGATTAGCGACGACGCGGCCAAGATGATTGCCTCGGTGGCCTACTCGCTGGCGATTATGGCCGCCGGATTGGCCTGTAGCTTCGTCTCGATTGGCACGGCGGCTAGCGCGGCCGTTAGCTCGACGATGCGTATTGTGCAGACCGCCACGCAGCTGCTCAACACCGGGTTGGGCGTGGCCTCCACCGGCGTGAACGCCTATGGCGTCTATGCCAACTACGAATCCGGCATGGCCTCGGCCGACCTCTCGGAGACCGAGAAGTTCTTGGCCCAGATGCGCCGCCAGCTCGAAGAGAGCCAGGAGGAACTCCAGGCCATCCTCGAGCAAATCCAGGCCGGCTTCCAGCAGGTGGTCGCAAT
>CAMGJH010000084.1 GCA_946056345.1 uncultured Lentisphaeraceae bacterium
GGTCTTGGTCTCGAGTACGCCTTCATCGGCGGCAGGGTCGACTTCGGCAGGCGGGGCAATCTCGGCGGCGGGGACGACCTCGGCCGGGGCCACGACGGCGGGCTCTTCAGCCGGGGCATTGGCCTCGTCATCGAGCAGCACCACCACCTCTTCGGTGGCGGCAGCGGCCTGGGCGAGCAGGTGCGGGGCCGAGAGAATGGCGGCGACCGCAACGAGGAGGAAGAACGGCGTTAAACGCATCTTCATTGACTGGGTTCCTTTTAGTTGGTGGGGGTTGTGGTCTCATCCGCCGCTGCAATCCGCACGGACTTCAGGGGCTTGAGCAGGAGTTCCTGACCGGCGCCTTCGCGCAGACGCCAGGTAAAGCGATAGCCTTGGTGGTCCAAGGAGACAGAGTCGCCGGCCGAGTAGCCCTTGCCATCGACGTAGATAACTTGGCGCAACACGCCATCCGAGCCGCGTGCCCGACTCTGGCCGGAGATCTTGACATGCTTGCGCGCATCCAGCCATAGGGCCAAGGGGGCGATGTCCGAGGGCTTGGGGGGCGGCGCTTCGGGCTTCTTTTCGGCCTGCGGTTCGGCGGCCGGCGTTTCGGGTTTGGCCGGGGCCTCGACTTTGGGCTTGGGCGGCTCCCAGCCAATCGGCCAGAAGGGGTCGCGCCACTCGGCCGCGCAGAGCGGCAGGACAGCGAGGGCCGCGAAAGCGGTCAGGCGGAGGCGGATTGTGCAACTCATCGGCGGCCTCCCTTCGCTGCGGGCAGGAGCTCGCTTTTGGTCTTGCCCTTGGCGGGCCATTCCACGACCATCTGCACGGCGTGGACCTGCGGGTCGTTGGTGGGGATGATGCGCATCGCGGAGAGGGTGGCCAGCGGATAGGTGTCCTCCAGCGCCTCCACGAACTCCATCATCTGGCGATAGCCGCCGGTGCCAGTGCAGGTGATGAGCTGGCGCGCCTGCAACTGCTCGGGCACGCCCACCTTCGGCACGGGCAACATCCGCTGCGAGTGCTCGGCAAACTGCGCCAGCGCAAAGCCGGTCTTCTCGGTCAGCGGATCGAGCAAGGCCTTACAGCGCATCGCGTAGGAGTTCAGCAGCGGGGTCAGGTAGCCCTCGCCTTCCAACGCCTTCAACTGCCCCTCCAGCTCCTGCACCGCCTTCTCGGTCAGCGACTGGCGGCGGACCAACTTCTCCATCGCTTCCTGCTTGCTCTGGCGCGCCTGGGCCTCGTTGCGCGCCTGGTCGAGCGCCTCCTGCTGGCCGGTCACGAGGAACTGCCAGAGCGCGCCGGCCACGAGGAGCAACCCCACCGCCACGGCGAAGGCCCGGCGCTTGGAGTTCCCGAAGAACGCGAGCAACTGCTCGCCGGTCAAACCCTGGCTCATTCGAAGACCCTCCGCTTGAGCGTGCACTCCACATCGAACCGGAAGAACTCCTGGCCGCTGCCGCCCCGGGCATCCTGCTCCTGGCGGAAGGCGCCCTTGGGCACCGTGGCGGTCTCAATCGTCTCGCGGAAGGCCGGCGCGCGCAGCACCCCCAAAAGCTTGTCGAGCGAGGCGGCATCCGGCGTGCGCCCGGAGAGGCGCAGGCGGACCGGCTCCTCGGGCGAACTCGGCCCAAAACTTGGCGGCGCCTTCTTGCCCCGAGGGGCGGGCGCGGCGATGACCTGCGGCGGAGGCTCGACGAACTCGAGCGCGGTCAGCTGGATGGTTGCGGGCATCTGCTCGGCGAGTTTGCGTAGGAAGACGCCGTAGCGGGCGGCCCCGTGGCGGTAGAGCTCCACCTGCGCCAGCTGCTGCTTGAGCTCCTGCTCGCGCCCGGTCGTGTCGGTGGCGCGCTTGAAGGCGGCCTGCAACTGGCCGATGGCATCGTCGGCTGCGCGCGTCTGGCTCTGGGCCATCAGCGTCTGCGTCCACAGCCAGGCCCACCAGAGCGCCACGCCCGCCACGACCACCGCGGCGAAGACCGGTGCCATCACATGCAAGCGCACGCGGCTGGAGGAGACGCGCTCCTCGGCGCGCAAGAGGTTGAGGTGGATTGCCTTATTCATCGCTGGCCTCCTCCAAGACGGCGAGGGCTCCGCCGATGGCCGGCCAAAGGGCGGCCTCCTCCTCGGCCGTGGCGGGGGCGGCGGCGCGCGGCTTGGCAAAGCCAGCGAGGGCGGCGGGGGCCGTGAGCGTCAGTGCGCTGCCCGTGCGCTCGGCCACCGTGAGCCAGAGCGGCGCCAGGTGGGCCGGCACGCCAAAGAGCAGCCCGCAGGTGGGGGCGCTCTCAAAGCGCTGGGCCACATAGTCCACCGCCAGGCCAATCTGCCGGAAGAGTGGCTGGAGCACCGGCTCAAGGAGCGGCAGGGGGTCGACCAGCTGCTCTTCAATCATACTTTGGAGCAGCGCCGGCTCGATACCCAGCCCCGAGGCGAGCGCCTGGGTGACGGTCTCGTTGCCGAGGGCCTGCTCGCGCACCAGCACCGGGCGGCTGTTCTGATAGGCCACCAAGAGCGTACGCTGCGCTTCCACGATGAGCGCCACGGCCGTGCCGCCGGCGCGCTCGAACTCGGGCGAAGCCAGGGGGGCATTTAGGAGCGCGGCCTGCGCCACCTGAATGGAGCACGCCGTCGGTTGGTGCCCCTCCGGGAGCAAGCGCGAGAGCCAGAGCACCTGGTACTCGGGCAATGTCGCTTCCAGGCAGAGATCCGGCGGCATCGCCAGCTTCACCGCCTGGCGCTGACCGTTCACGGCCTGCGCCTGGGCATCGGCAGCCGGGGCCTGACGCTGCGTCAGGCGCAGCACGGCCTCCGGCGTGGCGGCCACGAGGGCCGCGTTGGGCGACTGAAAGGGTGGGGGCAGGGACCAGGTGACGGCCTTGCGGGCGCTCTCCCAATCGCTGGGCAGGGCGCCGGGGAGGTCAATCACGGCTGCGGCGAGGAGTTCGCGCTTGCCGCCCTTGGTCTGCATCCGCACGGCGGCCACCTTCCCTTCGGGCAAGTGCCCGAGGGCGAGGCCGACCACATCGGTGGGCGTGCGGCGCTTGAGGAGTGCAGTCTTTGCCTTGGCCATTGCGTTTACTTCCTTGCCGAGGTGGGCGAGAGGCGCACGCCGAAGACCTTGTAGGTCTTGCCGCCGTGGACGTTGCGGAAGGGGGCCGAGGTGATGAGGCCATTGCGGTAGGGCGTGCCTGGCGGGATTTCGGCCAAGACGGCCCACTGCGGGGCGCTGGCGTCGGGCTTGCCGAGGATCTGGATGTAGCCATTGGGCGCGGCACCCAGGGTGCCCAGCCCATCGAAGGGCTCGACCATCACGGTGGCCTCGACGCGGTTGTTGCCCACGCGCTTGACCTCGGCCACGCCGAAGTTGCAGAGATACTGGGCCGAGACCGCCCTGCCGGTGACCGTTGCCTGCGGCCGCAGGTTCAGCAGATAGGCCACATTGACCGCCTGGCCGGCATCCATCTCCGGCGTTTCGGAGGTGGAGCCCTCGAGGGTTAGGCGCAGCTCGCCGGCGGCCGCTCGGCCGCGCAGGGCGGCGGCGGTCACGAAGCTGGTCGCCTCCGGGCTCGGCTTGACGGCGGCTTCGGTGCCATCGGGGTTGAAGAGCTTGACATTGAGGTTGCCCATCGCCACGGCATAGGGGACATTGAGCGAGAGGGTGTTGCCCTCCAACACCAGCTCGCACCCTTCGGGGATGTCGGAGCCGAGGAGGAAGTCATCGTCGGTGAGGGTGTCCGAGCAGACCTGCCAGGTGAGGATGGGGTTCTTGCCGCCCTTCATCCCGGTGGGGTTGCCGGTGACCACCAGGCTCGAGCCGTGCTGCATCGCCAGGAGCGAGAGGCTCGTCACCTTCCCCGGGGCAATCTCCAACTGCGCGCCATCGAGGAAGACGCAGCTGCCGGTTACGTGTCCGCCGCCTTGCAGGGTACCGCCCTTGGCCACAATGAGATTGCCCGTGCTGCGGATCATCTCGGCCTTCAGCACGGCTTCGCCCTCCACTTGGAGCGACTGCATCGGCGCAATCGTCAGCTCTTGGGCCTGGTGAAGGCCATTGGTCAGGCGCACGGGGGCCTGCACGGTGAAGTTCCGGGCAAAACTCCCGCCGTTCATCTCCACGTTGCCGCCATTGACCAGCAGGTCCAACGGCTTCTCCGGCGAGCCGAGGGTGGCCTCCACCTTCAGCCCCGAGAGGCGCGGGACCACCCACTTCGTCTGCCCGGTGGGGTCGGCCGTCCGCCCCAAGGTGAGCAGGGGGGCGTTCTGCTGGGTCCAAATTCGCCCGGCCACCGTACCGGTCGCCGCGAGCGTGGTGGGCGCGGTGAGCTCGATGGCGCTCTCCAGGGTCGCGCCGGGCTCGACGCGCAGGGCGCCAAAGCCCTCGAGGTTGAGTTCGCCCCCGCCGCTGACCGCCATCTGCGGCGCGTCGAAGGGCCCCTGACCGACCACGTAGAGCTGCACGCCCGGGGAGAGAACCAGCCGTGCCTCGGGTCCAAGCAGGAGCCCGCTGCTGCGCAGCTTCTTCCCGGCTTCCTGGCGCGTGGCATCATCCACCACCACCACCTCGCCCTCGAAGTCCTGCGCGTTGAGCGAGACCCCGAGGTCAGAGAAGGGGCAGCTGATTTCGATGCGCCCGCGCCCTTCCACCGTCAGCGGCTTGGGGTTGGCCGCCTGCGCCGGCTGGATGCGCAAGGTGCCGCCCTTGAGCGTATGGGTCCACTCCGGGAGCGGGCCTTGCTTGGGCGCCAAGACGCACGAGCCATCGGGAGCGGCCACCGGGAGCTCTACGGCAGGCTTTGTCGGCGCCGGTTCGGCCTTCCGCTCAGCCACAACGGCCTTCGCCGCGGGCTTGGCCACCGGCTTGCTTGCCGGCGGGGTTGCGGAGGTGCCGGACCAGGCGCAGACCTCATCCAGCCGCGCGTAGAGCCCCGGTTTGACGCCCGAGGCCACGCCGTCACCGTCGCGCCCCGTGCCGAGCACCAATTCAGTCAGCTTGTCATCGGGTCCGTGCTCGGCCGGGACCTTAAGCCGCTCGACTTCGTTGCCGTCAACGAACAGCACGAAGCTCTCATCTATGTAACAAAGGCGAATATCGTACCACTGCTCGAGCTCGAGCTTGTTCTTCTCGTGCCAACGGGTCATCCCCTGCACGAGGTTCTCGCCGGCGTTGCGAAAGAGGGCCAGGGTGATGGGGTTGTTGTTCTTGGGCTCGGCCACCTGCTCGAGGCGGTAGTTGTGCTTGCCAAAGCGAAAACCGAAGACCGGACGCCAACGCATCCGGCTGCGCGGGCGGAAGCGGAAGGCAATCGTCCACCCCTCCTTTGCCCGCAATCCTTCAATGCCACTAACCACCCCATAGCGCGTCCCCTGCGCGTTGGAAAAGACCTCTAGCGCGCTCACCCCCAATTCGTCCATCGAAGGCTTCACCGTCTTCCCTTCCTGCGGACCTTGCAGGACGAAGCTCATCTTCGGCTTGCCAGACTCCGAGACCACCTGCTCCACGGCCCCCGGATTGAATGAACATCGCACGGCCACCTCTGCCGGTAGCATCCCTGCCAGCCCCACGGCCAACGCCAAGAAAATCTGTTGCTCAATCTGCATTGTGAACTCCTTGCGTCTCTATGCAAACTCCGTGCCAAACCGCGCACCTGCAGTGCTTGGTTAACTGACAGCCGACAGCGGACAGCTGACAGCGCTGGCGCTCGATGTGCAAAACCCGTCTGAGCCGTGAGCGCAACACGATAGGCCGGCGGTTTG
>CAMGJH010000085.1 GCA_946056345.1 uncultured Lentisphaeraceae bacterium
CTCCTGGTGTTGGTGGTTGGCGCGGGCATTGCCTTGACCCTCGGCCAACCGCCGGAGCCGACCGCGCGCCCCAAGGCCCTGCCCTCGGCCGAGAGCCTACCCTTGGAGTTCCAGTACGAGCGGCTGGAGATCAACGAGCGGACGCTTTATCGTAGCCGCATCACCTACACGCACGATGGCACCCTGGCGGTAGACAGCGTAGATCTCGGCGAGCAAGACCGCAAGTTCTCGACCAAGAAGGCGTTGAACGACCAGGCGAAGGCCGCCCTCCGGCGCGAGATCCTGGAATCGAACTACACCGCCATCCCCGAGCTCTTCCCCGAACAGGGGGCGAACCCCCAGGCCCTCCACCGTCAGCAGCTGACCATCGTCTTGGGCTCGGCTATCTGGAAGCGAACCGCCGAAAATGCGACCAACGATGCCTTCGCGCGCCTGGCCAACCGGCTGGAGACCTTCGCGCGCAACGAACTGGGCATTTGGGCGGCGGAGCTCTCGGTCGAAGAGCTCACCGAGAAGGGCGAAGAGCAACTCCGCCTGGCGTTGCGCTACTGGGACCAGCGCGACCTCGATGACGAAAAGCTCTACCTCTCCCTCGCCGCCTACAAGCTCGGCTGCTCCTACCTCGAGACCCTCAATCCCAAGCCCGACTTCGCCCGGGAACTCAACCAAGGCCGTCAAGCCGCCGAAGCCCTCCTGACCGAGCGCTACGAGGCGGTCATCTTCACCATCGACCAGGCCCTCAACACCCAGCGCTACGCCGACGCTGCCACCGCCCTGCGCAAGATCCTGCGGATGATCCCAGACCGCGAGGACGAGCGCAACCGTCAGGCCACCGACAAACTCCTGCAAATCGAGAACCGCTACCTGAAGAAAGGAGTCCGCCAATGAAGCGCCTTCGTGCCGCTTGGGCCCTCTGTGCCCTAACACTCTGCCTGGCCGGTTGGCTGCGCGCCCAGGAACTCCTCCCTGCCACCTTGCGCATCACCACCTCGGTCCCCGCCGCCATCTCCCTCGACCACGCAGCCCCCTTCGACCTCTCCACCGCCCAAACATTCAAGCTCGCCCCGGGCAAGACCACCCTCATCAAGGTCTCCGCCCCGGGCTACACCACGCAATACCGCACCGTCACCCTCCAGGCGGCCGAGCGGCGGCTGGAGGCCTTCAAGTTGGAGCGCGACCGGGTCCCCGTCCTCCTGCGCAGCAACGTCCCGGCCACCGTCACGCTCGATGGCATCGTCCTTGGCACAACCCCCTGCTACACCTTCCTCTCCGAGCCGCGCACCTACCGCTTCCTCTTCCGTGCGCCGGGCTACGAGCAGACGCCCCACACCCTCCTCTTGCGTGATGCCACCCCGCAGGTCATCGACCAGGAGCTCGCCCCCACCTTCGGCGACATCCGCGTCACCTCCACCCCCGCCGCGCGCCTCCTGCTCAATGGCGTGGACAAGGGCCAGACCCCCGTCACCCTCCAGCGCCTCAACGAGGGCGAATACACCCTGGCGCTGCGCCTTCCCGGCTACAAACCCATCACCCACGCCTTTACCCTTAAGGCCGGCGAGAGCCCCGCCTTCGCCTTCACCTTCGAGCCCCTCCCCGCCGGCCTCACCGTCACCGCCCTCCCGGCCGAGGCGCGTGTCTACCTCGATGGCATCTTCCGCGGCACCACCGACCTCACTCTCGAGGAGGTGCCCGAAGGCCCCCACCAATTGCGCGTGGAGAAACAAGGCTACGCTCCCGTCACCCGCAGCGTCACCCTCAAGCGCGGCGAGAAGACCATCGAGGAGTTCACCCTACCTGTCGTGCGCGGCACCGTCACCTTGCAGACCCAGCCTGGGGCCGTTGCCGCCTATCAGGGCCTCCAAAAGGTTCTCGAAACCTCCCCGAAGAAGACCGGCGACTACACCTCCGATGTCGCCAAGCTCGACCTCCCGCCGGGCGAATACACCTGGATCCTCAAGGCCCCAGGTTACGCCCCAGCCACGCGCACCTTCACCATCACCGCCAACCAGGTCACCCCCCTCAAGGTCCGCCTCGCCTTCCAGCCCAACTTCGAGCTCCGCACCGAACACGCTCTCTTCCAGGGCGTCTTCATCAAGCGCTCGGAGATCGGCGCCATCACCCTCGAGTTGAAGCCCGGCAGCTTCCGCACCTTTATGCCCGACGAGATTATCTCCCAACGCTTCCTCACCGAACGGCTCTAAATGGAAACGCTCATCGATACGCACTGCCACTTTGAGCCCGAGGACAATGTGCCCGCCCTCCTGGCCGAGGCGCGCGCAGGTGCCGTCCGCGTCCTGGCCGTCGGCGGCTCAGCCGCCCTCAATGCCACGGCCTTGGCCTCCGGCGCGCCCTGCGCCCTGGGCTATGATTGGAGCTTCGCCGACCCCGAGCCGCCACCGCCACCGACGCGCCAGTCGCGCCAAGTGGCCGTCGGCGAACTGGGCTTTGACCTCCATTACGCCCAAGGTCCCGAGGTCGAGGCGCGCCAGCGGACCCTCTTTGAGGTGCAGGCCGCCTTTGCCAAGGCCCAGGCCCTCCCGGTCATCATCCATACCCGCGAGGCTGATGCCCTCACCTTGGAGGCCCTGCGTGAGGCTGCGCTCCCCCGTGCCGGTGTCATCCACTCCTTCACCGGCACCGACTGGGCCTTCGCCAAGGCCCTCCTCGACCTTGGCTACTGCCTCTCTTTCTCGGGCATCCTCACCTTCCGCAACGCCGCCGCCCTGCGCGAGGTCGCCCGGCGCGTCCCCGATGACTGTCTGCTCGTGGAGACCGACTCCCCCTACCTTGCGCCGGTGCCTTTCCGCGGCGAGCGCAACCGCCCTGTCCGCGTCCGCGCCACCGCCGAGTGCCTAGCCCAGGTGCGCGGGGTCGCTCCCGATCGCCTTGCCCGCCTCACCACCGAAAACGCCCTCCGCCTCTTCGGACCAACCCTCTTGGAAGACTGATGAAACTCCTGCTCCTTGGTGCCACCGGCCTCCTCGGGCGACAGGTCGCAGCGACCTTCCGCGCCGCCGGGTGGGCGCTCGCCGCCCCGACCCACCGCGAGGTCGACCTCGCCCGCCCCGAAGCCGTCGCCGCCCTCCTCGCCACCACTGCCCCCGACCTCATTCTCAACTGCGCGGCCCAGCGTCGGCCAGACCGCTGCGAAGGCAACGCCCCCGAGGTCCTCGCCCTCAATGTCGACCTTCCCCGCCGCCTCGCCGAGAGTGGCCGCCCACTCATCCATATCTCCACCGACTACGTCTTCAACGGGGCCAACGCCCCCTACGCCGAGGATGCCCGCCGTTGCCCCATCAACGCCTACGGGTGCCAGAAGGCCGCCGCCGAGGCCGCCATCGAGGAGGCCCCCAACGCCCTCATCCTTCGACTGCCCATCCTCTTTGGCCCAACGCCCGACCTGCGCGCCTCCGCCGTCACCGTCCTGGCCGCCAACCTCCTCGCCGCCCACGGCACCTGCGTGAAGATGGATGACCTCGCCATCCGCTACCCCACCTTCACCTGCGACATCGCCCGCCAACTCCTCCGCCTGGCCTCGCCTGTCTGCGCCGGCACGCTGCGTGGCATTGCCCACTACTCGGCCGAGGAGCCGATGACAAAGTTCCAGATGGCCCTCACGATGGCCCCGCTCATCGGCGTGGACCCCGCACAGTGCCTCCCGGACCACACGCCCCCCGCCGTGCCGCGCCCCTACGATTGCCACCTTTCCACCCGCCGTCTGCGCCGCCTGGGCCTCTTCGTCGAGCCCACACCCTTCGCAACGGCCCTCATCCAAACCCTCGCCGCCGCGCACTAAACGCCCACGCTTGGAGTCACAACCGCCGTGCACTTCCCCGATCCTGCCACTGCCCCGCGCTTCCTGCGCCAAACGCCTTGCGCCATTGCCGCCAGCGAGTGCCGTGCGGCCCTGCGCGCCTCCCTCCCGGCCGTGATGAATCACCTCCAGGAGGCTGCCGGACTCCACGCCCAGGCCCTCGGCGTGGGCATCCGCGAGTTGCAAGCCCAGGGCTTCACCTGGATGCTCGGCCGCCTCGCCCTCAAAATCAACCGCCTCCCGGCCTGGCAAGAGCCTCTCACCCTCGCCACCTGGCCCAGCGGCGTCAAGGGTCGCCTCCTGGCCGAACGCCAATTCGCTCTGGAAGCCCCTTCGGGCGAGCGCCTCCTGGAAGCCTCCAGCGAGTGGCTCTACGTCAACTTCCGCACCGGCCGCCTCGCCCGCCAACCCGAGGCGGTCCTCGCCCTCGCTGCGCCCGAGACCGCCACCTTCGCTCTCTGCTCGGAGCGCCTCCCCGAGCCCGACCTTTCGGCCGCACCCCTCGCCGAGTGCCGCTTCGCCGTCCGCCGCGCCGAGATTGACGCCAATGGCCACGTCAATAACGTCCACTATGCCGAGTGGATGCTCGAGGCCCTCCCCGAGGCCACCTACTTCGGTGCCAGCCCCATCGCCTTCGACATCGCCTACAAGCAGGCTGCGAAGTTGGGCGACGAAGTCCTCATCCGTACCTGGGCCTCGGCCCCGGACCGTTTTACCCACGCCGTCTGCCGCGCAGCCGACGGTGCGCTCCTGGCCCACGCCGCCAGCGCGTGGCAGAGCGCCTAACCCCACTTTTTCCCCCTCTCTCCCCTACTCCGCTTGATTGAAAGGAAGTAAGACAATGAAACTCTCGACCAAAGGGCGTTATGGTGTGCGTATGTTATTGGACCTGGCTCTCCACCAAGGCGAAGGCCAGCGGACGCTCAAGGAGGTCTCCGAGGCGCAGAACATCTCGCAGAAGTATATGAGCCGCCTCCTGCCCAAGCTCGTCCGCGCCGGTTTCGTGAAGTCGGCCCGAGGCGTCGATGGCGGTTATCAACTCTGCAAGGCCCCCACTGAGATTACCTTCCTGCAAATCGTCGAGATTATGGAAGGGCCCATCTGCCTGACCCCCTGCGTCAAAGATTCCTCCTGCCCGCGCTTCGACATCTGCCCGGCCACCGACATCTGGAAGCGCATCTCCGGCTCGATGCGCGAGGTCCTCGCCAATGTCACCCTGCAAGATCTCCTCGACTCCGCCAAGGCTGGCTGTGCGCGCGAAACGCCGCCGGCGCAGCCCTAACTCGCCACCCGAATGCCGCTTTGACGGCCCTGCGTGCCAAAAAAGTGGCCTCTAGCCCAGAATTGGCGCACTTTTCGCTTGCTTTTCACCCGCGCAAGCCTCATAATACACGGTGTTCAGGCGGATATCCCGCTTCAACCACAACCAAACACAAAAGGAGTACCACACACATGGCTAAGAAAGTTGCCAAGCCCCTGACCAAGCCCGAAATCATCGAGGCCATCGCCAAGGAAACCGGCTCGACCAAGGTCGCCGTCGAGAGCATCTACAACGCCCTCGTCGCCCTTGTTGCCAAGGAAACCAAGAAGACCTGCACCCTCCCCGGTCTGGGCAAGTTCTCCGTCGTTCAGCGCAAGGCCCGCACCGGCCGCAATCCGCAGACCGGCGAGACCATCCAGATCGCCGCCAAGAAGGCCGTCAAGTTCACGGTCTCCAAGCTCCTCCAGGATAAGGTGTTCGGCAAGTAAGCCACCCCTCTTTCCCGAGAGTCAAAGGCCGGACCCACTCGGAGTCCGGCTCTTTTTTATACGCACGCTTCGCCCGCAAACGCCGTATCTCGCCCCGGACACCTCACATCCCAGGGGGCGGAGGCGGCATATCGCCTGGGCCACCGCCCGGAGCGCCGCCCGC
>CAMGJH010000086.1 GCA_946056345.1 uncultured Lentisphaeraceae bacterium
TGCTCGTCACGCGCTCTGCCCTCCTGCGTCAACTGCGCAGCGATGCCACCAACAACCTCCTCTTCCAGCTGCCGCTCCTGGTGGCGCTGGCGTGTGTGGCCACGGTGTGTATGCTCGTCAATGCCCTCTGCGTGGGGCTCGAGCAGAACCGTCTGCGTTATGCCCGCCTCCGGGCCCTGGGGATGAGCGCCGGGCAACTGGCGCGTTTGGTGGCGGGCGAGGGGGCGGCTCTGACGGCCCTCGGCGGCTTGATGGGCTTTGCCCTGGGCGCGGGCTGCCTGGCGCGCTTCGTCATCCCCAAACCGGCGGTCTTCCCGGATGGTCTGGCGGTGGGGTGGGTGACGGCCCTCTCAGTGGCCGGGCTTTTGGTGCTCTCGCTCCTGATTGCGTTGGTGGTGCCGCTGCGCCGGGCCTTGGCCTTGCCGCCGTGCGCGATGCGCCTGAGCGAGGGCGCGTGGCGTTGCGCCCATCCATTGCGGCGGAGTTTGGGCGCGTTGGCCTTGCTTGTGCCGGTGCTGCTGACCTTGGTGCGCTTTTCGCCGAACCCTTGGGTGCGCAGTGCATGGTTCCTCCTAGTAGGACTGCCGGCGGCGACAGCGGGGCTGCTCCTCTTGGTCAAACCGCTCTTGGCCGCGTGCGAGGCGCTCTTGGCGCGACCTGTCGGGGCGCTCTTGGGGTTGCGCTTGGCCCTCATTCGGGGGCTCTTGACGCGCGCCGCCTCGCGTAATGCCCGGATGGTCTTGACCTTGACGGCCGGCCTAGGGGCCTACTTCGCCATTCACATCTGGGGCGCCTCGCTGACCGATCCCTTCCTGCCCTCCAAGAACCTGCCGCCGGCCATCCTCTCCTTCCTGCCCAACGGCATCAGCCCCGAGGCCTACCGCGCTTGGCGCGCCCAGGCAACCGCCCAGGAGGCCCCCTTGGCCGCCGCCACGCGCCCCTTCTCTGCCGAGCAATACCGTTTGCACGATGACGACTTTGCGGCCATCGAGGCGCGCACTGGCTTGCAGCCCAAGCAGAACAACATCCTCCTGGTGGCCACGGAGGGCGAGCGCGGCGTCACCGTCACCGAAATGTTCGCGCGCCAGTGCCGCCTGGGCGTGGGCGATACCTTCCGCATTCAACGCAAGGAGCTCAATGGCACGGTCCACACCTTGCCGCTGACCATCACGGCCGTGGTCCGTTGCAACTGGCACCTCTTCACCGCCCGCGCGGGCCTACGTGCGCGTAACGGCAGCCCCTTCGGCACCTTGGGCCCGGTCTTTGTGGGCGCGGAGGTGGCCCGGGCGTGGGACCCTGAGCGCAACGACCGCATCCGCTTCCTGTGGCTGGACACCTTGCCGCCGGCGACCTCCGTCGAGGCGCTCTACTCGGCCACCGACCTCCTGGAACTCCAGCTGCAACAAATGGCCGAGCGCGATCCCCAGCCCTACCGCGCCACTTCACCCTGGGCAAAGGCTCCCGGGATGGCCCGCCGCGGACCGCCCCCCGGGGCCGCCCCGGTTGCCTTCCCTAACGCGGTGGTCCATCTGCGCGATGAAATCAGCCGTGGCACGCTAGCCCGTGCGGCCGAACTGTTGGGCGCTCTGGCGCGGATTCCGCTCTGGTCTCTGGCCATCCTCTGCACAGGCTTCATCTCCCTCTTGGCGGCCAACGTCCGCGCGATGGCCGGTGAACTGCGCACCCTCCACGCCATCGGGATGACCTTCGCCCAGATGGGGCGCTTCCTCTTTGCCCAGGCGCTCCTCCTCTGCGTGGCGGCCATCCTCCTCTCGCTCCTGCTCGGGCTGACCATCGGCTGGGGCTTCACCGGCTGGACGCTCGCCTGGATGCCCTTTGGCGGCCTACCCACCACGCTTGTCCTGCCGGTTGGGCGGCTGGCGCAGGGTGGGGTAGTCCTGCTGGGAGCGGTGCTCCTGGTGACGCCTTGGCCGATTGCCCTCTTCCTGCGCCGCCTCTTCAAGCGCCCCTAATGCCGCCTTCGCCGTGACCGCCCCCCGGGCCATCCTCCACGTAGATATGGATGCCTTCTTCGCATCCATCGAGCAGCACGACCACCCCGAGTGGCGCGGCAAGCCGGTCATTGTCGGCGCGCCGCCCGACCGCCGGGGCGTGGTCTCCACCTGTTCCTACGAGGCGCGGCGCTTCGGGGTCCACTCGGCGATGCCCTCGCGCCAGGCGGCCGAACTTTGCCCGGAGGGCATCTTCGTTCGCCCGCGAATGGCACGCTACCAGGAGATCAGCGCGGCCGTCTTCCACATCTTCGGGGAGAGCACCCCCTTCGTCGAGGGCTTGAGTTGCGACGAAGCCTTCCTGGATGTCACCGGCGTGCGCGGCCTCCTGGGCGCACCCGAGACCATCGCCCGCCGCCTCAAAGCGCGCATCCTCGCCGAGCTCGGCCTCACCTGTAGCGTGGGCGTGGCCCCCAACAAGTTCCTCGCCAAACTCGCCAGCGAAGAGCGCAAGCCCGACGGCCTCTTCGTCGTGCCGCCCGAGGGCGCACCCCTCCTCTCCTGGCTCGGGGCCAAGCCCATTGGGGCCCTTTGGGGCGTAGGTCCCAAACTGGCCGAACGCCTCGCCTCCGCCGACATCCGCCGCGTGCGCGACCTGCAGCAGGTCGACCCCGAGCGTCTGCGCGCGCTGACCACTCCCGGTGTGGCCGACCACCTCCTCGCCATCGCCTTCGGGCGCGACGATCGCCCCGTCACCCCCGAGCGCGAAGAGAAGTCCCTCTCCCGCGAGCACACCTATCCCGAGGATGTCACCTCCCCTGAGCTCCTCCGCCAGACCTTGCGAGAGATTGCCTTCGATGTCGGCCGCCGTCTGCGTGAAGCCGGCATCTGGGCCAAGACCGGCCGCCTCAAGATCCGCTACGCCGGCTTCCGCACCGTCACCCGCCAAGCCGCCTTCGCCGTCCCCGTCTGCGACGACCGTGCCCTGCGCGAAATGGCCTGGGACCTCCTCGCCCGCCACCTGGAGCCCGACACCCCCGTCCGCCTCATCGGCTTTGGCGCTGAGAACCTCACCGCCTCCCCCTCGCCCTATGGCGAAGACGACCTCTTTGCCACCGATGCCGCCGCCCATCCCCGCGAACGCGAAGAACGCCTCTGCGCCACCCTCGACCGCCTCCGCGCGCGCTACGCCTCCGCCTTTTCCTTCCCCGATACGCCCTAACAACCCACTTCCCCGCCAGCGTTATGGGGTGGCGGCTCGCCCCCACACCACTCGGCAGGGCGATGACATAGTTCCTGCGGACTTGCTCGCCCTGCACCTCGGGCCGCTTTACATTTTTGTCCGCCCCGGGTTGACCTCGAGGTAGGCCCGGGTTGACCCTCGACCCGGGCCGGGTCCGTTTTGGGCCCGCCCCGAGGCCGATTATTAAGACTGAGACTTAATTCAATTAAGACTAACTGTTATTTCAATTAAGACTCAGGGTTAATTCAATTAAGACTGAGTCTTATTAATTCCGCTCGCCCCGGGTTCATTTCGCATCCGCCCCGGGTTCGTTTTGGGCCCGGGGCCGGTTGAATTAATAAGTCCAGGACTTATCGGAATTAAGTGGTGGACTTATCGCCGATAAGTGGTGGACTTATTAGTTCGCCTCGGGGCGGGTGGTTTTTTCGATAGGCGATAGACGATAGATGAGAAAGCTGTCGCCGAAGGTAGAAAGCCCGGCCAAAGAACTGCCACTTCCTCCGTCTCGGCACGCACCTCGGGCCGCTTTACATTTTTGTCCGCCCCGGGTTGACCTCGAGGTAGGCCCGGGTTGACCCTCGATCCGGGCCTGGTTCGTTTTGGCCCCGGGGCGGCGGCCTCCAGGACCTACCCGGCGCGGTACGCCCCTGTCGCCTGTCGATTGCCGACTGTCGACCTCTAGCGAAGCAAGCCCGTCAATTCTCGTTGACTTTCGCGCTCGCCGGGGGTATACTAGTAGCACATAGTTTGATTCGGGCGATGTCCTAGACCTCTCGCCGTCTCAGACGCATAGTTGCGTCACGCAACCACATTCGTTCAAGAGAAACTAGCACTTTCGACGCACGAACGAAGCGGCTGCGGAGACGCGCTAGGGTTATATCCCCTGGCGTGTTTCCCCGTACTGTTTTCGTGCAAGGCTGTGCTAGGCCCCTCTTGGAAACATCCGGCAGGAGACACGCCTTTATTGTGTGTGCCGCCTGCAGCAGGAGAAGAAACCACGCGGAGGCCTTATGGGCAACATTACATTCTTAGGGGTTGAAGGCAGCGGCAAGACGGTTCTCACGATGGCGTTGGTGAACCTCTTTAAGGCGCACGCGCAGGAGGGGTGGTTTTTGCGGCCGGAGACGCGCTCGGCCTTTCGCTTTGTCGAGCAGGTGCCGCCGGTTCTGGAGCCAGGGTCGCTCCCCCATCAGACGACCGAGTTGTGTCACCTGGCGATGAGTGTGGTGAAGGATGGTGAAGTCCAGCGGGTCTTTGACATTCTTGACTACCCTGGCGAACTCTATCGCCTCGCCTTTCTCGATGCCAAGGATGACCCCGATCCCGCCACCTTCCAAGCGCGTGTCGAGGCCAACCGGGAAGAGATCCGCGCCCTCCTCAGCCATCTCCAAGGTTCGGACCGCGTCTACGTCCTCTTCAACCTCGCCGACGCGCAGGACCTCGTCCACAACACCAAGAACCTCGATGCGGTTTGGGTGACAAACGCCTGCCTCGACTACCTCCACCGCCTCCCCTCGCACCCCGAAATCGCCCTCCTCCTTACCCAAATTGACCTCTACGGTGACCTCGACGACCCCACCCTCCCCCCCCGCCACATCGCCGAACAGTCCCTCCCCCTCATCACGCGCAACTTCCCCAACCTCTCCATCCAGGCCGTCTCCGCCCTCGGCCCCGCCTCCGGCCCCTTCGGTATTAACAACCTCCTTGCCAACTGCCTCAAAGATACCTTCGTAGTACAGAATTATCTTCATGTTGATCTTAAATCTGCTCTTGCCTATTTTTTAGAGAAGGCTTCTAATTTTACCCGGGAACCCTCTTCAGAAACACTATCTATCGCGCAATACGCCTCTAAAAAGGTTATTGATTTTTACTCTACAATAGCCCGTGCAAGGATTTGGTTTCTTCCCCCTATATACACTAACGCCTCTGCAAATTATCTAGTTGCACTTGTTCAGGATTGGTCGATTGTAGTCCAAAAATATCAAATGTACGGAAAACAATTCTGTTCTATGCCAGGCACTTACGCTGATTTTGAGCCGCTTACCGAAGAGGCTGAGAAGTGGCTTAATATTGGGCGCATTGCCTATCAAAAAGGAGAATTGTACGAACAGAAAGTGACCCGTATCGCAGAGGTGATGTCGTGGTCCGCAGTATCCCTGATTCTCTTATTCATTTCATGCTTATTTTGTTTCCTTCAGGGTGGGAACATAAGAAAGATCTTTGGAGTTTGTCTATTTACATTAAGTGCAATTAGTGCTGGAATGGCATATCTAGGGCATAATAACTTACAATGTGTCTGGGCTACCAAGTCTGGAAAAGACCTCATAATTGTGTTGTGTGGGGCAATCATTACGGCAAGTGTACTGCTTGCAGTTCTTTTCATAGCATAGGAATACTATAATGAGAAAGACAATAATTATAGGTGCTGCATTACTTGAATGCTCCATAATCCTCGGCTCCTTGTGGGGATTTCGTCCTCTACGGCAATATCGAAAGGTGCGAATGGCTAATGGTGCTGCGTTTTATTTG
>CAMGJH010000087.1 GCA_946056345.1 uncultured Lentisphaeraceae bacterium
CCGATAGGGTTGACTTTCTGTCCCAAGGTAGGCTCCTTTTATTCGTTCGTCAGCACCACGGTGGCGTGGCTGAGCTTCTTCTGAATCGGCTTGGCGCTGCCGCGGGCTCCGCACCAATAGCGCTTCATGCGGGTGCCCTCGTCAAAGACGGCCTTCTTGACCGTCAGCGTCTCGGGGTCGAGATTGTAGTTGTTCTTCGCATTGGCGGCGGCGGAGCGCAGCGTCTTGGCGAGGAACTTCGCGGCCTTCAGCGGGCTAAAGTCGACGATGGCCAGAGCATTGGCCAGGGTCTGCCCCTGAACGCGGCGAGCAAGCGGGCGGGCCTTACGCACGGAGATGCGGAGGTTGCGGGCAATGGCTTTCACTTCCATGTCTGTTCCTCCTAATTAGCGCCCGGCCTTTTCGGTGAGACCACCGTGAGCCTTGAAGGTGCGGGTGTGGGCGAACTCGCCCAAGCGGTGCCCGACCATGTTCTCGGTGATGAACACCGGCATGTGCTGCTTGCCGTTGTGGATGGCAAAGGTGTGCCCGACGAACTCGGGAAGCACCATCGAGCGGCGCGACCAGGTCTTGATCGGCAGTTTCTTGCCCGAAGCGTTCATCTTCTCCACCTTCTTCAGGAGGGAAGCTTCAACGTAAGGGCCTTTCTTAATCGAACGAGCCATAGTGGATTACTTTCTCCGCTTGACGATAAAGCGATTGCTATTCTTACGGCGGTTGCGGGTCTTGCCGCCCTTGGCCAGCTTGCCCCACGGGCTGCGGGGATGGCTGCCGCCGGAGGTGCGCCCTTCACCACCGCCCATCGGGTGGTCAACCGGGTTCATCGCCACGCCGCGGACGGTCGGGCGGATGCCGAGCAGACGCTTGCGCCCGGCCTTGCCGAACTTAACGCCCGACCAGTCGCCCTCGCCCACGGCACCAATGGTGGCCATGCAAGCGCAGGAGACCATCCGCACTTCGCCCGAGGGCAAGCGCAGCGTGGCCAGGCCGTTATCGCGGGCCATCAGCGTGCAGCTGGTGCCGGCGGAGCGAACCATCTGGGCGCCCTTGCCGGGAACGAGCTCAACATTGTGCAGGGCCATGCCCAGCGGAATCTTCTCGAGCGGGAGGGCGTTGCCCACCGTCGGCTCGGCGTCGGGGCCGGAAACCACGGTCATACCGACCTTGAGGCCCTCGGGCGCGAGGATGTAGCGCTTCTCGCCATCAGCGTAGTTCAGCAGGGCGAGGTTGGCGGTACGGTTCGGATCGTAGCAGAGGGCGGCCACCTTCGCGGGAATCCCGTGCTTGTCGCGGAGGAAGTCCACCACGCGGAAGCGGCGACGCACGCCACCGCCACGATGGCGGACGGTGATGCGGCCCTGGTTATTGCGGCCGGCAGCGCTGTTCTTCGCGAGCGTCAGGTGAGCGACCGGCTTCTCCTTGGAGAGATGGGTGCGCACCTGGGAAACGCGGAAGCGCATACCCGGACTGCGGGGTTTGTAGTTTTTCAGTGCCATAGATAGGGTGTCCTTTGGCAGTTTAGACGATTTCGATACGCTCGCCGTCGCGCAGCGTCACGATCGCGCGCTTCCAGGCCTGGGTGGCCGTGGTGCGGCGGGTGCGCGTGGGGACGGTGCGGCTGCGGTAGTTCGAGGTGTTCACGCTCTCAACGTGCACGCCGAACTGCGCTTCAACAGCCGCGCGGATCTCGGGCTTGGTCGCCTCGGGGGCGACTTCAAGCATGTACTGGCTCTTCTGGCCGATCAGGGTGCCCTTCTCGGTCACAGAGACTTTGCGGATGATGGTCTTCATTACTTGTCCGCCTTTCCGGTCACACGGGCCAGACGCGCTTCGAGCGCCTCGTAGGCCTTCGCCGTGACCACAATGTTCTTGAAGCGGCAGAGCATGTAGACATCCGTCTCACCGGCGGCGGCCACGCCCACTTCGGGCAGGTTGCTCACCGAGAGGAAGAAGTTGTCGTTGGCGTCCCCGGCCAAGGCGTCGTCATCAACGATCACCAGGCAGGAGCGCGTCATGCCCATCGCCTTGAACATCTCGGCAGCCGTCTTGGTCTTCGGCGCCTCGAAGTTCAGCGAATCGATCACGCAGAGCTCGCCGGCGGCAATCTTGTCGCTCAGCGCGCGGGCGAACGCCAAGGCCGAAACCTTCTTGTTCACCTTCTGCGAGTAATCGCGCGGGACGGGGCCGAAGGCCACACCGCCGCCACGCCACACAGGGTTGCGCGACGAACCGAAGGAAGCGCGGCCAGTGCCCTTCTGCTTCCACGGCTTCTTGCCGGTGCCGGAGACTTCGGACTTGTTCTTGGTGGAGGCCGTGCCGGCGCGATAGCCGTTCAGGATGGCCACAACCGTGTCCTTCACGGCCTGCTCGCCGCGATCCAGGACGAGCTGCGCCTCGTCGACGGTCTTCTCGCCCGTCACGGCGCCGGTCTTGTCGTAAACTTTGATCGTGCTCATTACTTGGAAGCCTTCTTGAGAGCCTTCGTCACGCGGACGATGCCACCGTTGGGGCCGGGCACCGCGCCGTGCAGGAGAATCAGGTTCTCCGCGGCGAGGACCTTGGCCACGCGGATATTCTGGGTGGTGCGGACCACGCAGCCCATGTGCCCGGGCATCTTCTTGCCCTTCTCGACCCAACCGGGGAGGTCACGGGCGGCGATACCGCCGGGGCGGCGCTTGGAGTGGCCACCGTGGCCGTGGGGGCCGCCGGCGAACTTGAAGCGGCGAACCACGCCCGCGAAGCCGCGGCCCTTGGTCGTCGCCTGCACATCCACATATCCAACGCCTTCGAAAATCGAAGCGGTCACCGTGTCGCCGGGCTTCACCTCATCGGCGCTGTCCGGAGCGAACTCGGAGAGGACCTTGGTGGTCTCCACGCCCGCCTTCTCGAAGCGGGTGCGCTCGGCCTTGCTCAGGCGCTGCGCCTTCTGGGCCTCAAACCCGAGCTGGGCGGCCACATAGCCGTCCTTCTCGACCGTCTTCACCTGGACAACCGGGCAGGGGCCGACTTCCACGACCGTCACGGGCACCGCAACGCCGTTCTCGTCCCAAATCTGGGTCATCCCAATCTTCTTGCCAATCAAGCCTTGCATGGGTCATCCTCCTTAGATGCGAATGGTGATGTCCACGCCGGCGGGCAGATTCAACTTCTTGAGCTCGTCGACCGTCTTGGCCGTCGGGCTCACGATATCCAGCAACCGCTTGTGCGTGCGCATCTCGAACTGATCCATGGACTTCTTGTCCCCGTGCGGAGAGCGGTTCACGGTGAAACGCTCAATGCGCGTCGGGAGCGGAATCGGGCCGACAATCTGGGCCCCGGTGCTGCGCGCCGTGTCAAGGATGGCACCCACGGCCTGGTCGAGCACCTTGTGGTCGTACGCCTGCAAGCGAATGCGTATGCGCTGACTTTGCATTCTCACATTACCTGTTGAGTAGTTCTTCCTTAACTGCCCGAGGCACCACCGCGAACGCGCCGGTTTCCATCGTGTAGCCGGCTCGTCCGCGCGAGAGCGAACGGATCGCCGTGGCGTACCCGAACAGTTCCGCCAGGGGCACCTGCGCGCGCACTTCCTGAAGGTCTCCCTTCATTTCCATGTCGCGCACTTGCCCGCGGCGGCCGTTGATGTCCCCCATGATGTCGCCGACGTACTCCGGCGGCGTCACGATGTCGAGGGACATGATAGGCTCCAGAAACTCCGGTTGCGCGGCCAAAGCCGCCTCGCGGAAGCCGATGACGGCCGCGCTCCGAAAAGCCACGTCTGAAGCCGTCTCTTCGTCCATTATGGCGCAATCGACGACCTCTGCCCTGACATCCGTCATCGGATAGCGTGCGAGCACGCCAGTCGCTATTGCGTCAAATAAAGCGTTCGTAATAATAGCAGAATATTCCGGCTTAGGCAAGCCCTTCATTGCACTTTTTGCAACGAGGGCCTGCCGCCCCTTCCCCCGCTCGAGCGGTGAGACCTCGATGGTCAAGGTGGCGCAATGCCGCTTGCCGGCGATCTCACGGTCGAACGTATACGTCTGGCGGGCCGTCATCGTCACGGTCTCGTAGTAGGAGACCATCGGCTTGCCCGTATTCGCCATTACGTTGAACTCACGTTTCAAGCGGTCGACGAGGATCTCCAAATGGAGCTCGCCCATCCCGCACAAAATCTGTTGCCCGGTCTCCCCATCCACGCGCACCTGGCAGGTGGGGTCCTCGGCGGCCAGCTGGCCCAGCGCGCCGGCGAGCTTATCCTTCTCGGCCGTGCTCTTGGGCTCAATGGCCATAAACATCACCGGCTCGGGGGCCGTGATGCCCATCAGTGCCACGGGCTTGTTCTCCACGCAGAGCGTGTCGCCGGTGGTCACCTCCTTCAAGCCCACCACCGCGCCGATGTCGCCGGCTTCCAGCGTCTCGAGCTCTTCCTCTTCGTCTGACTTCACGCGCAGGAGCTTCATCACCCGCTCGCGCTTCTTCGTGCGCGGATTGTAGACCTGCTGCCCGCGCTTCAACACCCCGCCATAGACGCGCACGAAGAAGAGCCGCCCCACATAAGAATCGGTGGCAATCTTGAAGACCAACGCCGAGAGCGGCGCGCTCGCCGACATCTCGATCTCGGTGGGCTCCTCGGTCTTCACATGCGTGCCCACCGGTGCCTTGCGCTCGTTCGGCGAGGGCAGATAATCGACCACCCCGTCCAGCAGCGCCTGCACGCCCTTGTTCTTCAGCGACGAGCCGCAGAAGACCGGCACCATCGCCTGCGCAATCACCGCGCGCCGGATGGCCGCCTTCACCGCCTCCGCCGGCTGCTCGGGCTCCTCCAGGTAGGCCTCCATAAAGGTGTCATCCACCTCCGCGAGAGCCTCCAAGAGCGCCTCGTGCCCGGCCTGCGCCGCATCGGCCAACGCCGCCGGTACCGCCACATCCTCAAAGGTCTTCCCCTCGGCATCCAGATAGTGGCGATACTTCAAGGTAATCAGGTCGATTTCCCCGGCGTAGTTCTCGGCCGCACCCACCGGCATCATCACCGGCACCGCGTTCGCCCCCAACTTCTCGCGCATTTCGCCCACCGCGCGCTCGAAGTTCGCCCCCATGCGGTCCATCTTATTAACAAAGGCAATGCGCGAGACGTGGTAGCGATTTGCCTGCCGCCAGACGGTCTCCGACTGCGGCTGCACCCCGCCCACCGCGCAAAAAACCCCCACCGCACCATCCAACACGCGCAGCGCGCGCTCCACCTCGATGGTGAAGTCCACGTGCCCAGGCGTGTCGATAAGATTGATTTGGGTGTTGCGCCAAGCGCAAGTGATCGCGGCGGAAGTAATGGTAATCCCGCGCTCGCGTTCCTGAATCATCCAGTCCGTCACCGTATTGCCGTCGTCCACATTCCCGAGGCGGTGCGTCATCCCGGCGTAAAAAAGGATGCGTTCGGTCGTCGTCGTCTTGCCCGCGTCAATGTGGGCGACGATGCCAATGTTCCGAATCTGTTCCATGCCTGTGGCCATGCTATCCTCTTACTACGCTCCAAATGGACCGAATGATGTCAAAGAACGGTTAAGTCTACTTCCCTCCAAAGAGAAAAGTGCGCGCAAGATAGCACATCTCCCCCCATCCTGTCAACCCCCTTTTGCGGCGCGAACCCGTCGACAGGGGACAGTCGACAGTCGACAGGGC
>CAMGJH010000088.1 GCA_946056345.1 uncultured Lentisphaeraceae bacterium
AATGAGACACGGAATCACAGATTGGAATATGCAGCACAGGCTGCAGGGAAATGTCGATATTCCCTTGAACGAAAAGGGGCTGCGCGTAGGCGCTCGGCCAGCGGCCCCATCGTGGTGTAGCTGGCCGAGGAGGAGAAGGCCGAGAAGAGCTTGCGGAAGCCCGAGGGGATGAAGCAGCCCAGCAGCGCGCGGGTGTCCACGGCACCGACCAACCGCCCGGCATCGTCGAGGATTGGCAGCTCCACCTTCTTCTCGTCCATAAAGAGCTCCAGCGCCGCCGAGAGCGGTTCGCCCGCGCGCAACGCCTCGAAGTCGCGGCTCATCAAGTCCCCGGCGCAGACGTACTCTGGCAGCTTGAGCTCGCTGCGGTGGAGGAAGCGCATCACCTCGTCGGGCGAGGTGGCCGCCGTGAGGCGCTCGATGGTCCCCGGCTCGCGCAGCAGGTTGGAGAGGGCGCGCAGGATTTGCAGATAGCGCGCCGGCTGACTCTCCGGCACCAACAGCAGGAAGATCAAATGGAGCGGCTTGGCCCCTTCCGCCGCCGGCAGCCCCGCCGGATAGATTCCCAGCGCCAGGTAGGGCCGGTCGATGCCCTCAATACGCGCGTGCGGAAAGCCCACGCCCTCGCCCACCACCGTCGGCGCCGAACGCTCGCGCCGCAAGACCGCATCGATAATCGGCGCAGTCGGCACGCCCGGGAAGTGATTGGCCGCCAGCCGGTTGACCAGCGTAGAGACCAAGTTGTAGACGGAGGGGACCGTCTGCTCGATGAGGATGTCCGCCTCCGAGAAGAAGGTGCTGAGATAGAGCGTATTTGTTTCGTTGGCCATAGGCTTTGCTCCCTTGGGTTGCGCGTATCATATCACAACCTTATGCAACGCGCTTGCAAGCAACAAGGCGCTTCCAAGCGCCATCCGGGCCGGATGGAGCGTTCGATAGGCGATAGAGGATAGACGAGAAAGCTGTCGCCGGAGGTGGAAAGCCCGGCCAATGGGCTCTCAGCCCCTCCGTCGCGGCACGCGCGCTGTCTACTGTCGACTGTCCACTGTCGACTGAACGCGCAGCGACCCGCCCCGGGTTCGCCTCGAGGTAGGCCCGGGTTCGAGGTCCATCCGCCCCGGGTTCAATCATTAACCCTTAGGGATAATTCAATTAACCCTAAGGGATAATTCAATTAACCCTTAGGGATAATTCCAATAACCCTCAGGCTTATTCATTCCGCCCGCCCCGGGTGTGGCCTGGCGGAGCAGGCCACGGCAACCCCTTTGCCGCCCCTTCACGCGGGCGCAGCGAGCCCCTCACGGCGGCGCAGCCGCCACCTCTCGCGCGCGCAGTGCGCACCGTTCACCGTTCACCTCTCACCGTTTACGCGCGCGCAGCGCGCTTTATGTTATACTGCGCGCGTTTCAAGGAGCTAGCTATGCGTATTTTGACAGGGATTCAGCCGTCCGGGAAGTTGCATTGGGGGAACTACTTTGGGGCGATGAAGCCGATTATCGACCTTCAGGAGAAGGGCGAAACCTTTGTGTTCGTGGCGCAGTATCACGCGCTGACGACGGTTCACGATGCCGCGGCGTTGCGCGAGAGCTCGCTGGATGTGGCGCTGGACTTCCTGGCGTGCGGACTCAACCCCGAGAAGGCGTGCCTCTTTATGCAGAGCGACGTGCCCGAGCTCCACGAACTGGCCTGGCTGCTCTCGGTGGTCACGCCGATGGGGCTCTTGGAGCGCTGCCACTCCTACAAGGACAAGATGGCCCGCGGCATTGCCGCCAGTCACGGCCTCTTTGCCTACCCGGTGCTGATGGCCGCCGACATCCTGGCCTATCAGAGCGACCTCGTCCCCGTCGGGCGCGACCAGAAGCAGCACGTGGAGGTGACGCGCGATATCGCGGCCAAGTTCAACCAAATCTTCGGCCGCGAGGTCTTCAAGATGCCCGAGCCGATGATCTCCGAGGCGGTGGCCGTCATCCCTGGCCTCGACGGCCAGAAGATGTCCAAGAGCTACCACAACACCATCGGCCTCTTTGAGGAGCCCAAGGAGGTCAAGGCCAAGATTATGAAGATCGCCACCGACTCCACCCCCCTCGAGGAGCCCAAGGACCCCGATGCTTGCCGCGTCTTCGCCCTCTATAAGCTCTTTGCCAACGAGGCCGAGCAGGCCGAAATGCGCGAGAACTACCTCCGCGGCGGCTACGGCTACGGTCACGCCAAGAAGGCCCTCTTCGAGATCTACAAGCGCACCTTTGGGCCCTTCCGCGAGCGCCGCGAAGACCTCGCCGCCCACCCGGACGTGGTGCGCGACATCCTCGCCGCCGGAGCCGCCAAGGCCCGCGCCGCCGCCCGCGAAACCCTCGCCGCCGCCCGCGACGCCGTCGGCCTCTAATCGCCCCCGAGCGCGTCTTGGACGCCACCCTGCCGCTCTTCGACGACTACAAGGTCTCCCTCGAGGCCTTCGAGGGGCCCCTTGACCTCCTCCTCCACCTCATTCGCAAGGAGGAGGTGGACATCTACGACATTCCCATCGGCCGCATTGCCTCGCAGTATCTGGCCTACCTCGAGCAGATGCGCTCGCTGGATATCAACGTGGCCGGCGAGTTTGTCGTGATGGCCGCCACGCTAATGGTCATCAAAAGCCGGATGCTTCTGCCCCAAGAGGAGCAGCGCGAGGGGGAGGAGGCCGACGCCGAGGAGCTCGACCCGCGCTTGGATTTGGTTCGCCAGCTGGTGGAATACAAGCGCTTCAAGGAGGCGGCCGAGCGCTTCGGCGTGCTGGAGGTCTGGCGCGGGGCGATGTTTGGCCGCGGCGGGGCCGAGGAGCCCTTGCCGGCCGGGCCCGAGGGCGCGGCCGCGCGCAAGCTTGGCGATATTGGCCTGGAGGAGCTGATGAAGGCCTTCCGCGCCGTCCTCGAACGCGCCAAGGAGACTGTCTCCTTCGGCCACCTCAAGCTCCACCGGTGGTCCGTGCCCGACAAGATGAATGGCCTACTCTCGCGCCTCTCCGTGGCCGAGGGGGGACGGCTGCGCTTTGGGGAACTCTTCACCGAGGGCGCGGCCAAGGGCGAAATCATCGTCACCTTTGTGGCGCTCCTGGAACTGCTGCGCCTACGCCACGTCCGCGCTGAACAATCGGCCCTCTTCGGCGAAGTCTTCATCGAGGCCATCCCCGACGGCACCCCCGATTCCCACCTTCCCCTGCCTAGTTTCGAGGAATTGAAGTACTAGCGCGCTTCGCGCGCAGCGGACAGCGGACAGCCGACAGCGGACAGCCGCGTTCCGCGACGGATAAACTTCGGGTCTTTGCGATAGTTACCACGGCTCAGACGGGCTCTGCACGTCGAGCGCCAGCGCTGTCGGCTGTCCGCTGTCGGCTGTCCGCTTAACTTTGTTGCGCCTGGCGCGCAGCAGAGTTGAGCGCCGGCAGCGCGCAGAAGAGAAGCCAAGGCAGGAGCGTGCGCAGGCCAAAGGCGAGGAGCTCGCGCGGGGTAATGGCCAGCCCCTCGAAGAGGCGCACGAGCGGGTTGAGGTTGACCAGCGGCCGCAGCGGTTGGGCGATGGCCTGCGAGATGGGCGAAGCCAGGCGGCCAAAGCGCGAGGCTTGCTCGTCGGCCACTGTGGTGCCGGGCGCGAGGGTCGCCGAGGTGAGGGCGAGGAGCGCGAGGGCGCCGGTAAAGAGCGAGACGGGCAGCGAGAGGACGCAGCCCAAGGCCATCCCGAGCGCCAGGGCCATCGCGCAGGTGGCCAGAAGGGTGAGGCAGAAGCAGAGGAGGTTGACCGGGGCCGAGCAGCCGGGCAGGAGGAGCGCGAGGTCGCAGTATTCGCGGTAGAGGACGGAGGCGACGTCGGTGGTGTCGGTGCGCGCGAGGGTGAGGGTGAACGGCTGACCGGGGCGGAGGAGCCCCTCGCCCAGGCTGAGGGTGAAGCCGTTGTCGCGCAGGTCGCCGGGGGTGACGGTGCGGCTTTGTCCGGCGCAGGTGGCCGTCACGCTCAGGCGCAGGGACTCCTTGGCCCCGAGAAAGGGCGCGCCCGAGAGGCGGAAGGCCGCCGCTCCCGGCCGCAGGGTCGCCGGCAAGGTAAAGGTGAAGCGCTGCGGTTCGCCGCTCTTGAGCTCGGTGTAGCGGTTCTCCAACTCCTCGCGGAAGGCGCGCAGGAGCCGCCAGCGCGGCACGCCCGCCGGGAGACGGCCCTCGGCCTCAAAGCGCGCGAACTCCGCCTCGGCCCGCTCGGCAATCGGCGGTAGCACGGGGGCCAGGCGCTCCCGCCCCGGGGGCAGACCGCGCCAGACCAAGAGCGCGCCCACCGCCGCCACCGCCACCGCAAAGGGCAGGAGGTTCGCCGCCAAGCGCGCGAGCCAGAGTTGCACCGGGCGCAGTGGTTTGACCAAAGGGAGCGCGAGCAACTCGCGGTCGCGATCGAGCGCATAGGCGTTCGCGCCGGTCCAGAGCGCGGCAATGAGCAGGAGCGCCCAAGCCAGCCCCAGCGCGTAGGGCGTGCGCAGCAGCCCCGGATCCTCCATCCCCGGCAACGCAATCAAGAGCAACCCAAGTGCGGCCAAGAGCGCCCACAGGAAGGGCCCGCGCACCGCCCGCCGCCACGCCAGCGCCGCTTCAGCGGCAAAAGTCGACAGTCGCTCGCTACGCTCGCGGAGGAGAGATGACCGATGACAGATGACAGAACGCCCCCAGCCGATCCGTCGCGTGAGCGTCCTGTCGCCTGTCGCCTGTCGACGGTCGACTCCTCTCTGTCCTCCGTCCGCTGTCATCTGTCCTCTCCTACTTTCAGCCACGCCGGGCACTCGGGGGGCTTGACGGTGCAGCCGAGGGTGCGCAGGAAGACGCTTTCGAGGGAGTCGTGGAGCTCGGCGACGGGGCCCTGAAGCAGCGGCGTGCCGCGGTCGAGGATGAGGATGCGCTCGCAGGTGTCACGGACATCGGGGAGGAGGTGCGAGGTGGTGAGGATGGCCAGGCCCCGGGCCTTGAGGGCCAGGAGGAGTTCCTTGACTTCGCGCGTGCCGATGGGGTCGAGGCCGGAGGTGGGCTCATCGAGAATCAGCACGCGCGGGGCGTTGATGAGGGCCTGGGCGAGGCCGACGCGGCGGGTCATTCCCTTGGAGAAGGCGCCGACGCGGCGGTCGCGGGCGTGCGTTAGGCCGGTGAGCTCGAGGAGGTCGTCAATCCGCGCGCGGAGGGCTTTGCCGGAGAGACCGCTCAGGCGGCCGTAGTAGGCGAGCGTCTCGCGCGGGGTGAGGAAGGGGTGCAGGTGGGTAATCTCGGGCAGGTAGCCCAGGAGCGCGTGCGCGGCGGGCGACTCGGGGGCGTGGCCAAAGAGCGCGACCGAGCCGCTGTCGGGCCGCAGGAGCCCCAGGAGGATGCGGATGGCGGTGCTTTTGCCCGAGCCATTGGGGCCGAGCAGGCCGAGCGCTTCGCCGGGTGCGAGGGTAAAGGAGAGGCCTTTGAGGGCTTCGACCGTCGGCCGGCCCCAGAAGTCGCGGAAGGTTTTGCGCAGGTCCTGCGCGCAGAGGGCGGGAATGGGCGGGGTCATAGCGAGCTTCGCGCAAGCCGGCGCGCGCCGAGATGGAGGCAAAGGAGCGCCAGGCAGAGGGGTTGAGGGAGGAGCAGGAGATAGAATGAGAATGGTCACCTTGGCCCTGTGGG
>CAMGJH010000089.1 GCA_946056345.1 uncultured Lentisphaeraceae bacterium
GGGTTGACCTCGAGGTAGGCCCGGGTTGACCCTCGACCCGGGCCGGGTTCGTTTTGACCCCGGGCGGGCCCTCCTCGGGGACGGACCAGGGCATCTGCTGCCAAGATTCGGCCAAACCAGCCTCCCGGGCAGGCGAGGACCCGGTTCCGACCCCTCGCCACCCCCGCTTCTGCCGCCCTTTCGCGTCGCCCAAACCGTCCATTACCAATGAACACCCCGCCGCAAAAAAGTGCTTGCAATCGCCCCGCAGCTATGCTATACTTCGCGCCATCCTTTCCTGGGGGTATAGCTCAGTTGGTAGAGCGTTTGAATGGCATTCAAAAGGTCAGGAGTTCGACTCTCCTTACCTCCACCATAAGAAAGGCCGAAAGCAAAAGGCGGGCAAAGGCTCGCCTTTTTTGTTTCCCGCCAGCCACCGCCCCCAAAATAACAACGGGCTCGCTCAATAAAGAACGGGCGCCGTTGTTATTTTGGGGGCGGGGAGGGTTAGGCGAAGAGGCGGTAGATGCCCAGGCAGAGGAGGGGGAGGAGGAAGAAGGTGCCCACGATGTAGAGGAAGGCGAGGGCGCGGCGTTCGCAGGCGAGGCGGGCGAGAGAGGCCGCGCAAGTGAGCGGAATGCGCCGGAGAAAGGGCAGGCCGAAGATGAGGGCCACGCCGACCACGTTGAAGAGCAGGTGGATGAGGGCGATTTGCAGCCCCCAGACGGCCCCTTCGCCGGTGATGGCCATCGAGGCGAGAAGGGCGGTCACGCAGGTGCCGATGTTCGCGCCGAGAGTGAAGGGGAAGACGCGCTTGAGGCGCATCAGCCCGGCTCCGGCCAGGGGAACGACGAGGGAGGTGGTCGTCGAACTCGATTGGACGAGGACGGTGATGAGCATGCCGCTGCCGATGGCGGCGAGGGGGTTGAGGCCCACGGCCGCGCGGAAGATGCGTTCGGCCCGGCCAGTGAGGAGGCGGCGCAGGAGCGCGCCCAGCAGGAAGATGGCCGCGAAGATCAGCAGCAGGCCGAAGAGAATGTAGGCGCCCTCGGCCACCCAGTGCGGTCCGGGCAGGCAACGGAAGAGGGCGTGGAGGGTGTGTTCGGCGGGCTTGGTGAGCGGGGCAATGAAGTTGAGCGACTTGAGGGAGAAGCCGCCGGTGCCCGAGAGCGGGCCGGTGAGGAGCGCGGAGAGGCGTTCGAGCCAGCCAAAGGCCATCTCAGTGGGCAGGAAGATGATCACCGCCAGGATGTTGAAGAAGTCGTGAACCGTGGCGGCGGCAAAGGCGCGGCGGAACTCGCGTTTGTGGCCAATGTGGCCGAGGGAGACGAGGGTGTTGGTGACCGAGGTGCCGATGTTCGCGCCCATAATCATCGGGATGGCCGTGGAGATGGGCAGCCCCGCCGCGCAGAGCGCCACGATGACCGAGGTGGTGGTGGAGCTCGATTGGATGACGGCCGTGGCGAGCATCCCCATCAGTAGCCCCATAAAGGGGTTGGTGGCGAAAGCGAAGAGCTCCTTTGCCGCTTGCGCGCCGCCGAAGAGGGCGCTGAAGCCGCTGCCCAGGGCCGAGACGGCGAGGAGCAGGAGGTAGACGAAGGCGAGGGTGCCGAGCCAGGCGGTGGCCGGGCGGCGGGTGAGCCAGTTGAGGCTGCGGGTGAGGAGGCCCTCGGTGGGGGCCTTGGGCGCGGGCTGGGCGTAGTCGCTCGGCGGGGTGACGGTGCCGCGCAGGGTGCTTTCGAGGGATTGGACGGCGGCGAGGAGGCCCTCGCGGAAGCCGCCCCAGGCCTCGGAGAGAACATCGTTCTTGGGGTCGACCACCAGGTTGATGAGGGCGGTTTCGAGCTCAGCGCGCTCGGCGCAGAGGGCTTGGAGCTTCTCCTTGAGCTGCGCGGGGGGCAGGGGAGAGGTCTCCAGGCGTTTAATCTCATCCTGCAACTGCAGGAGGCGGCTTTCCAGCGAGAGTTGGCGTTCGTTCATAGCTTTTCCTTCGTTGACGGCCATAAGGTCTCACACCTGCGTTAGGATTGTGTTAGGGGTGTGTGAGAAGTTTGTCGCCCGCCGTCGGCGGCTAACAGCTAGCGGCTAACAGCTAACGGCTATCGGCGCGAGCGCAGCGAGGGCCGATTGGTGTATAATAGGCGCGTTTTGGCAACATAAGGAGCTGGACTATGAAGTATGACAAGCGCGGTGCGCTGATGGAAGTCGATGTTCCCGGGATGGCGAAGATCCAGGGCAAGGTGCGCGACATTTACGACTTGGGCGACAAGATCCTCATCGTGGTCACCGACCGCCTGAGCGCCTTCGATGTGATTATGGACGACGGCGTCCCCGGCAAGGGCAAGGTGCTCAACAGCATCTCCACCTTCTGGTTCCGCAAGTTCGCCGAGCTCTGCCCCAACCACCTCATCTCGGCCGACGTGAAGGACTACCCTGCGCCCTTCAACGCCATGCCCGAGCTGCAGGATCGTTCGATGCTCGTGCGCAAGCTCAAGGTGGTGCCTTATGAGTGCATCGTGCGCGGCTACCTCACCGGCAGCGGCTGGGCCGAGTACAAGAAGCAGGGCACCGTCAACGGCCAGCCCTTGCGCGCAGGTTACCAGAACGCCTCTAAGCTCGACGAAGTGCTCTTCACCCCCACCACCAAGGCCGCGATTGGCGATCACGATATGGCCATCTCCGTCGACGAAATGGCTAAGGACATCGGCCCCGAACTGGCGACCAAACTGCGCGACCTCTCCATCCAGATCTACTCCGAGGCCGCCAAGCACGCCGAGAGCCGCGGCATTATCCTCGCCGACACCAAGTTCGAGTTCGGCCTCGACGAGCAGGGCAACGTGGTCCTCGCCGACGAAGTCCTCACCCCCGACTCCTCCCGCTTCTGGGCCAAGGATACCTACGCCGTTGGTGCCAACCCGCCGAGTATGGACAAGCAGTTCGTCCGCGACTGGCTCGATGCCATCCACTTCAACCACCAGCCCCCGGCCCCGGCCCTGCCCGATGAGGTCATCGCCAAGACCCAGGCCATCTACGCCGAGTGCTACCGCCGCCTCACCGACGGCGAAGCCTGCGCGCCGCGCCTGAGCTGCTAGCGAGTGATGGCCCAAGGTTGGCCGATTTCAGTCCCCCCCGTGAAGCGCTTTGACGCTTCGGGGGGCTTTTTGCAGTTGCCGCAAGGGGCGGAGGTGGCGGTGCAGCTGCGCGGGGTGGCGCGGCCGGCGGTGGTGGTGGAACTGCTGCGCGCAGCAGGTCGGCTGAAGGTGCAGCTGGAGGCGGAGGGCGCGCCGGCCCTGTGGTTGGGCGAGGGGGCGAGCGAGTTGCCGGAGCTGCCGGCGGAGTCCTCCTCCGAGCGCTACGCGCTAACCGTTTCGCCGAGCGGCGTGGCGGCGGTGGCGGCCTCGGAGGTCGGGCTCCTGCGAGCGGCGACCACCTTGGCCCAGGCGCTGGCGGCCGGCCCGGTGCCGTGCGGGAGGGTGGAGGATTGGCCGGAGCGCGAGGTGCGCGGGGTGATGCTCGATGTCTCGCGCAACCGGGTCTACGCCCTGCCCACGCTCTTTCGGGTGGTCGACACGCTCGTGCAGCTGAAGGCAAACCGCCTGGAGCTCTACTTCGAGAATGTCTTTGCCTGGCACGCGCAGCCCGGGGTCTGGGCCAACGTCTCGCCCTACACCCCCGACGCCCTGCGCGCCTTGGGGGCCTACTGCGCCGAGCGCGGCGTGGAGCTCGTGCCCAACCAGAACACCCTCGGCCACTTCGAGCGCTGGTTCAAGGCCGAGCCCGAGCTGCTACGCCTGGCCGAGTGCCCCGAAGGCGGCGTGCGCACGCCCTGGGGCTCGGTGCAGGAGACCCCCACCGGTCTGCGCGCCGCCCATCCCAACACCCTCGCCTTCCTCGACGGTCTGCTCGACGCCCTCCTCCCCTGCTTCCCGGACACCCCCTGGGCCAACCTCGGCGGCGATGAGGTCTTTGACCTCGGCCAGGGCCGCTCCAAGGCCATCGCCCCGCCCGCCGAGCTCTACTTCCGCCACTTCGCGCACCTCAGCGCCACCGCCGCGCGCCACGGCAAGGCCCCCGAGCTCTGGGCCGACATGTTCCTGCGCCACCCGGAAATGCTCCCGATGGCCCGCTGTCGCCTCCCCGCTGCCCGCTGGGTCCTCTGGGGCTACGAGGCCTCCGACCCCCTCGCCGCTCAGGCCGAAGCCCTCGCCGCGCACGGTCTCGACTTCCTTGTCGCCCCAGGCACCTCCTCCTGGCGCAGCTTCTGCGGCCGCACCGACAACATGCTCGCCAATCTCCGCGCCGCCGCGGCCATCCCCTCGCGTGGCCTCCTCCTCACCGATTGGGGCGATGCCGGCCACTGGCAGCCGCTGGCCGTCTCCCTCCCCGCCACGGTCCTGGCTATGAGCCTGGCGTGGGACCCAACGCGCGAGCCCGACCTCCCGGCCGCCGTCGACGCCCTCGCCCACCTGCGCGGCCTGGGCAGCTTCCTCCTGCGCCTAGGCAACACCTACCGCACCGCCCGCGCCGAGGCCGGCAACGCCACCAAGCTCTTCCAAGCCTTCACCCGACCGCGCGGCGAAGTCACCTTCGACCCCGCTGCCGCTCGCGCCGAACTCGCCGCCCTGGCCGAGGAAGCCCCCACCCTGGGCTCCACCCTCCTGGCGCGCGAGGCACAGTTCGCCCTGGCCCTCCAAACTCTGGCCGTGGCGCGCGCCTCGGGCGAAGCCCTCACCCGACGCGACTACGCCCGGGTGGCCGCGCAGTTAGAAACCCTCTGGCTCGAGCGCGGTCCCCGCGCCCAACTCGATGCCTCGCTGGCCGAGTTCTGGCGCGCAGCCCAACCCTAAACAACAAGCGCGCGCGGCCGGAGCCACGCGCGCTTGCTTCATCTGACGGTCAGCTTACGCGCCGTAGACTTCATCGACCGAGTCGGAGATAATCTCCAGGGCCTCCTCGAGGTCCTTCTCGGTGATGTTGAGCGAGGGGAGGAAGCGGACCACGTGCTCGCCGGCCGTGCAGCAGAGGACGCCGCCCATCCGGCAGGCGTCGACGATCTCCTTGGCCGAGCCCTCCACCACCATCCCCACGAGCAGGCCGCGGCCGCGCACTTCAAGGATTTGCGGACAGCTCTCCATCAACGCCTCGAGGCCCTCCTGGAGGAGCGCGCCCACCTGCTTGGCGTGGTCAAGCAGCCCTTCCTTCTCAATGACGTCGAGCACCGCGAGGGCGGCGGCGCAGGCGACGGGGTTGCCGCCAAAGGTCGAGCCGAGCGCGCCGGGGTGCAGGAGGTCGGAGAGGTCGGGGCGGGCGAGAACCGCACCGAGGGGGAGGCCGCCGCCGAGGGCCTTGGCCAGGGTGAACATATCGGGCTTGACGCCGAGCTGCTCCCAGGCGAAGAAGGTGCCGGTGCGGCCCACGCCGGTCTGCACCTCGTCCATCAGCAGGAGCAGGTCGTGCTCCTTGCAGAGCGCGGCGACGCCTTCGATGAACTCGGGCTTGGCGGGAATGACGCCGCCCTCGGCCTGGATGGGCTCGAGCATAATGGCGACGGTCTTATCGGAGAGGGCGGCCTTGAGGGAGTCCAGGTCGTTGTAATCGGCGTAGGCAAAGCCGATGGGCATCGGGTCGAAGCCCTTCTGGATCTTCTCCTGGGCGGTGGCCGCGCACAT
>CAMGJH010000090.1 GCA_946056345.1 uncultured Lentisphaeraceae bacterium
ACCTCGAGGCGAACCCGCCCCTACCTCGAGGCCAACCCGGGCCTACCTCGAGGCGAACCCGGGGCGGATGCGCCAGAGGCCGGGCGCCGGCCTCCCCACCCCCAATCTCTCCGTCGCGGCACGCGCGCTGTCCGCTGTCGGCTGTCGGCTGTCCGCTGTCGGCTGTCCGCTGTCGGCTCTCCACCGCTGTCCGCTTCCACCGGCACTTGCGCATTCTTGGCAGGAATGTGCTATACTGCGCGGTATGAAAGAGACCACTGCGGTTTATCCCGGAACCTTTGACCCGATGACGATGGGCCACTTCGACTTGATTTGCCGGAGTGCGTCGCTCTTTGACCACCTGATTGTGGCGGTGGCGGGCATCTCGCCCAAGCCGACGCGGCTCTTTGGCATTGAGGAGCGTCTGGCGATGGTACACGAGTGCCTGCGCGAGGGGAAGATCACCAACGCCACGGTCCTGCCGCTGGATTGCCTGCTGGTGGAGTTCTGCCGGCGGAACAATGTGCGCGCGGTGGTGCGCGGGTTGCGCGCATATAGCGACTTTGAGTACGAGTTCCAGATGGCGCTCACGAACCGTCAGCTGGCCCCGGAGATCGAAACCCTCTTCCTGATGCCCAACGAAGAGCACAGCTATATCACCGCCTCGACCGTGCGCGAGGTGGCGCGGTATGGCGGGAAGACCGAACACTTTGTGCCCGCGTGCGTGGAACGGCACTTGCGCGACTATTTGGCCGCGCACCCCGAACAGCGAATCCAGGGAGGTTCTGGTGGAAACGCCGGCGCGTTTGATCGTTGACCTCGGTCGGCTGGACGAGGGCCGCCACGAGCACCTGAAGGGCGTGCTCGCGCGCGAGCTCTTGGAGCTGGAAGATCTTGCGCAGGTCCGCCCCGCCGGCGGGCTGGAATACGACTTGGCGTGCGAGCTGCTCCCGGAGAATGAGTTGCTCGTCCGCGGCACCCTTTCCCTGCCCTGCGCCTGTATTTGCGGGCGTTGCGGGGGAGATTTCGAAGCCGTTTTCGCCGAGCAGGACTACTGCGAGGCATTCAATGTGGCGGGCCTTGAGCGGCTCGACTTGACGGAAAGCGTGCGAGAAGGTATTATTCTCGCCCTTCCTTCGTATCCGATTTGCAAGGAAGCATGCCTGGGCCTCTGCCCCCATTGCGGCAAAAACCTCAATGAGGGCCCCTGCGCCTGCGCGGAAGGTGGAGGTGCCTCCCCCTTCGCCGCGCTGGATCAGTTCGAGCCCCTGGCATAACCCGGCAAAGTCTTAGAGAAAGAAAGAGAGATAACATGGCAGTTCCTAAACGTAAGAAGTCCAAAATGCGTGTCCGTCAGCGTCGCGCCCAGATCAAGGCCGCCGTCCCCGGGACCGTGACCTGCGAATGCGGTGCCACCCGCCTGGCCCATCGCGCGTGCCCCGCGTGCGGCAAGTACGACGGCCGTCAGGTCCTCGACGTCGCCGAGGCCTAATCCCAAGAGCCGCCGGATGGAATCTGGCTTAAGCAAGGAGCGGAAATCATGAGGATTGCATTGGATGCGATGGGCGGAGACAACGCCCCCTTCGAGATTGTTTGGGGAGGCGTTTTGGCCGCCGCACAGACCGAAGATAGCATCATCCTCGTGGGTGATGAGAAGGCTATTCGCAAGTCCCTCAAGCACCGCCACCCCAAGATTCGCCCGATTCCCGACGTTGAGGCACTGCTCAAGAGCGGCCGGCTCACCATCGTCCATACCGATGAAGCCATCGCGATGGATGATGCGCCGGCCGCCGCAGTTCGCCGCAAGAAGAACTGCTCCATCAACGTCTGTATGCGGATGGTGAAGGAAGGGCAGGCCGATGCCGCCGTCTCCGCCGGCAACTCCGGCGCGATGGCCGCTTCCGCCCTCTTCATCCTCGGCCGCATCAAGGGGGTTGCACGCCCGGCCATCGCCACGGTGATGCCCACGTCCAACGCCTCGCGCCCGCTCCTGCTCTTGGATGCCGGCGCAAACACCGATTGTCACCACGAGTGGCTGCGCGAGTTCGCCGTGATGGGCGATATTTACAGCCGCCTGGTCCTCGGCCGCGAAGAGCCCACCATCGGCCTGATGAGCATCGGCACCGAAGATTGCAAGGGCAACGAGCTCACCAAGCACGCCTTCCCCCTCCTGCGCTCCTACACCCCGGGCATCTGCTTCAAGGGCAATGTCGAAGGGCACGATGTCTTTGAGGGCGAAACCGATGTCATCGTCTGCGATGGCTTCATCGGCAATGTCATCCTCAAAACCTCCGAGAGCGCGGCCCACGCGATGGGCGGTTGGCTCAAGCGCATCATCAAGTCGAGCATCTGGTACAAGCTCGCCGCCATTCCCCTGATCCCCGCGCTCAAGACCTTTAAGCAGCACATGGATCCGGAAATCTACGGCGGTGCGCCGCTCCTGGGCGTGCCCGGGGCTGTCATCATCACCCACGGCTCCTCCACCCACAAGGCCATCTTCTACGCCTGCCGCGCCGGCTCGCGCGCGGCCAAGCACAACGTCTCCCAGGCCATCGCCGAGCGCATCGCCGCCCTCCCCGAAGCCCCCCTGGATGAGGAGCTCGACGCCCTCCTCCACAACGCTTCGCAGCCTACCGCGCAAAATCCTGTTGAAAATGACGCGGAAAAGCGCTAGACTATAGCCAAACCTACGAAAGGAAGACCGCATTATGCTGAACGTTTTCTTCGCCGGACAAGGCGCCCAGTTCCCTGGGATGGGCAAGGATCTCGCCGAGAGCGATCCTGAGATTATGGCCCTCTTCGACCGGGCCAACGAAGTGCTCGGCTTCGACCTCAAGACCCTTTGCTTCGAAGGGCCCGCCGAGGCGCTCACCAAGTCCGACATCTGCCAGCCGGCCATCTTCACCGTCTCGATGGCTTGCTACACCGCCTTCAAGAAGCAGTGCCCCAACGCCAAGCCCGATGCCGTCGCCGGTCTCTCCCTCGGTGAGTGGACCGCCCTCTGCGCCGCCGGCGTGCTCGACTTCGAGACCACCCTGCGCATCCTCCAGGCTCGCGGCAAGTATATGCAGGAAGCCTGCGAAGCCAAGCCCTCGGGGATGATCTCCATTATGGGTGCCACGCCCGAGCAGCTCGCCTCCATCTGCGAAGGATCCGGCTGCACCGTCTCCAATATCAACTCCGATTCTCAGCAGGTCATCTCCGGCACCCACGAAGCCGTGGCCAAGGCTGCCGAACTCGCCACCGCCGCCGGCGTCAAGAACGTCGTCCTCCAAGTGGCCGGCGCCTTCCACTCGCCCTTTATGACCCCCGCCCGCGAGCGCCTCACTGAGTTCGTCAAGGACATCCCCTTCGCCGCACCGCAGTTCCCCGTCCTCTCCAACGCCACTGGCACCTTCCACGCCAACGATGGCGAGGCGATCAAGGCCGCGATGATGGCCCAGGTCGATAGCCCCGTGCACTTCTCCGACTGCGTCAAGGCTGTCCAGAATCCCGGCGCCCTCTTCGCCGAGTTCGGTCCCGGCAAGGTCCTCTCCGGCCTCATCCGCCGCATCGACCGCGCCAACGCCGTCACCAACGTGCAGGACACCGCCACCCTGGCCGCCACCGCCGCCAAGGTCAACGCATAAACACCCCCTGAACCAAAGGAACCACTATGTACGATTTCTCCGGTAAAGTCGCCCTCGTCACCGGCTCTGGTGGCGGAATTGGTCTGGCCACCGCCAAGGCCTTCGCCGAGTGCGGCGCCGATGTCGCCATCCTCGACTTCAACCCCGCCCTCCTCGAGAGCGCCAAGGAAGTCGTTGCCGCCTACGGCCACCGCGTCATCACCATCCAGTGCGATGTCTCCAAGGCCGACCAGGTTGAAGCCGCCGTCAAGACCACCGTCGAGCAGCTCGGCCGCCTCGACATCCTCGTCAACAACGCCGGCATCACCCGCGACAACCTCCTCCTCCGGATGGACGAAGCCGAGTGGGATGCCGTCCTGGCCACCAACCTCAAGTCCGTCTTCCTCTTCTCCAAGGCCGTCATCCGCCCGATGGGCAAGAACAAGGGCCCCGATGGCAAGCCCTGCGGCGGCGTGATCATCAACACCGCCTCCGTCATCGGCCTCTTCGGCAATGTTGGCCAGGCCAACTACGGCGCGGCCAAGGCCGGCGTTATCAACTTCACCAAGACCTTCTCCAAGGAATATGGCAAGAAGAAGATCCGCTGCAACGCCGTCGCCCCCGGCTTCATCAAGACCAAGATGACCGAGGTCCTCTCCCAGGAAGCCAAGGACGCAATGGCCAAGATGATTCCCCTCCAGGAACTCGGCGAGCCCGAAGACGTCGCCAAGGCCATCCGCTTCCTCGCCTCCGACGAAGCTTCCTACATCACCGGCCAAACCCTCGCCGTCAGTGGCGGTATGGCATTCTAATCCCCCTTTCACCCACTCTCCGGCTGCGGCCGGGAATCTAAACAACCCAAGGAGTACAAAACATGTCCCTCGAACAGAAAGTCAAAGACATCATCGTTGATCAGCTTGGCGTGGACGCCGCTCAGGTGGTTCCTGAAGCCTCCTTCATCGACGACCTCTCCGCCGACTCCCTCGATCAGGTCGAACTCATTATGGCCTTCGAAGAAGAATTCGGTGCTGAGATCCCCGACGAAGATGCCGAGAAGCTCACCACCGTCGGCTCCGTCATCAAGTACCTCCAGGAAAAGGGCATCTCCGCTGAGTAAGCGCCTCTCCTTGAGCTCTTAAGAGATTAAAGCCGCGCTCCCGCGCGGCTCTCTTTTTGTCTTCCGGCCCGCCGGCGCGCACCAAGCCCCCGCGACAATTCTACATTTCTTAACTTGCCTTTCTCGCTTGCGTTTGCTATACTTCGAGCCACATTTAGTCGGCCTCTAGCTCAGTTGGTAGAGCACGGCACTTTTAATGCTGGGGTCGCGGGTCCGAGCCCCGCGAGGCCGACCATTCCACGATCTCGCCAGTATAGCTCAGTTGGTAGAGCTACTGATTTGTAATCAGTGGGTCGGGGGTTCGAGTCCCTCTGCTGGCTCCAAACATTCATCCCTACGCATCGCGCCACGCACCGCTCGCAGATGACGAGCGGCTGCGGTGCTGTTCTTCGCCGTGTCGCGCCCGGCGCACCCACAACCGCGCACAGCGCCCCAGCATCTACGCCGGTGCCGCACCGCCGATCCGCGCGTGCCGCTCCCCCTTCGCCCCCACCCTGCCACAAAAAAATGCGCGGTGTTTGCAGAAAATGCTTGCAAGCCGCGCGAACGTGTGCTACAATTAACCCCGTTTTTTGAGCGTGCGAACTTAGCTCAATTGGCAGAGCTCCACCTTGCCAAGGTGGAGGTTGAGGGTTCGAGTCCCTTAGTTCGCTCCATCCTTTTGGGGGTGTAGCTCAGTTGGTAGAGCAAGTGACTCTTAATCACTGGGTCCACGGTTCGAGCCCGTGCACCCCTACCATTCCAAGGATGCGGCAGATGTGGCGTGCCAAGAAGCGAACTTAGCTCAATTGGCAGAGCTCCACCTTGCCAAGGTGGAGGTTGAGGGTT
>CAMGJH010000091.1 GCA_946056345.1 uncultured Lentisphaeraceae bacterium
ATATGGCACAGGTAACGGTCTTTCAAGCCCGGGTCTTAGCGCTAACGTTGCTAAGGGGTCGCGGACTTGGACGGTGTAGTTCTTGACGCCGGGGAGGACGGCGGCGAGCTCGGTGAGTTCGTGGTAGTGGGTGGCGAAGAGGGTGCGGGCTTTGCGGTCGAGGCGGTTGTGGAGGTATTCGACCACGCTCCAGGCGATGGAGATACCGTCGAAGGTGGAGGTGCCGCGGCCGATTTCGTCGAGGACGATGAGCGAGCGCGGGGTGGCGTTGTTAAGGATGTTGGCGGTCTCCTGCATCTCGACCATAAAGGTGGAGCGGCCGCGGGCGAGGTCGTCGCCGGCGCCGACGCGGGTGAAGACGCGGTCGATGAGCCCCACGTGCATCGCTTCGGCCGGGACGTAGGCGCCGAGGTGGGCCATAATGGCGAGGATGGCCACTTGGCGGATGTAGGTGGACTTGCCGGCCATATTGGGCCCGGTGATGAGGATAATCTGCTGGGCGGTGCCGTCGACCTGGGTGTCGTTGGGGACGAAGCGCTCGGCACCGGGCTGGAGCTCGACGATGGGGTGGCGGCCTTCGCGGATGGTGAGGTCGGTAGAGTCGTCGACCACCGGGCAGGTGTAGGCGAGGGCGAGGGCGCGGTCGGCAAAGCCTTGGAGGACGTCGAGGCGGGCGACGGCGGTGGCGGTGGCCTGGATTTCGGCCAGGAAGGCGCAGGCCTTTTGGCGGAGGTCTTGGAAGAGCTCGTATTCCAGGGCGTTGCCCTTCTCCTGGGCACCGAGGATGCGGCTTTCGTATTCCTTGAGCTCGGGGGTGATGAAGCGCTCGGCGTTGACGACGGTCTGGCGGCGCTCGTAGGAGGCCGGGACATTGGCGAGTTGGCCCTTGGTCACCTCGATGTAGAAGCCGAAGACGTTGTTGCGGCGGACGCGGAGGTTGCGGATGCCGGTGGCCTCTTGCTGCTGGAGCTGGTAGGTGGCCACCCAGTTGTGGCCCTCTTGGGAGGCGGTGCGGAAGTCGTCGAGCGCGGCGTTGTAGCCGGGGCGGAAGAGGCCGCCTTCGCGGATGGTGAGGGGGGGATCGTCGACGAGGGCCGCGAGGAGTTCGCGCGTGAGCTCGGGCAGGTCGTGGAGGGAGGCGAAGATCTCTTGGAGGGCGGGCGATTGGGCCTGGGCGATGAGCGAACGCAGGGCGGGGATCTGGGCGAGGGAGTCGGCCAAGGCGCGCAGGTCGCGGGCGTTGCCCGAGCCGCCGGAGAGGCGGGTCATCACGCGCTCGAAGTCGCGGGTGTCGGCCAGGTGGGTGCGCAGGTCGGAGAGGAGGCGGCGATTGGCGATGAGTTCGGTGACGGCGGCTTGGCGCGCGTGGATGGGCTCGAGCTGGCGGAGTGGGGAGCGGATCCAGGCGCGCAGGAGGCGCTTGCCCATCGGGGTCTTGGTGCCGTCGAGGACACCGAGGAGGGTCTCGGCTTCGGGGCGGCCGCCGGGGGTGGGGAGGAGATCGAGGTTGCGGCAGGTGCACTCGTCGAGGGCCAGGAAGGCGCTGCCTTGGCGGACGGTGAGGCCGCGGACGTGGGAAATGTCGCGATGGAGTTCTTGCCAGACGTAGTGGAGGAGCGCGCCGGAGGCTTGGACCCAGGCGGGGCGGGGGCCTTGGCCGCAGTAGCCTTCCAAAGAGTGGATTTTGAAGTGGCGCTTGAGCATATCCTCGGCGGCGTCGGGCATAAACTGCCAGGCGTCGGTCATCGTGACGGTGCCGGCGACCTCGTGGGTGAGGGCGGGGGCGAAGAGGGCGGACTGCTCGTCGGAGACCAGGGTCTCGCTGGGGGCGATGCGGCGGAGGGCTTCGATGAGCGCGCCGGCGTCGGGGGCATCCTCCACGCAGAGTTCGCCGGTGGAGAGTTCGAGCGCGGCCACGCCATAGGTCTCCTTCTTGCCGGCGAAGACGGCGGCGATGAAGTTGGAGGCATTCGCGTCGAGGATGCTCTCTTCGGTGAGCGTGCCGGGGGAGACGATGCGGGTGATTTCGCGGCGGACCAGGCCCTTGGCCGTCTTGGGGTCCTCGGTTTGCTCGCAGACGGCGGCCTTGAGACCGGCGCGGACGACCTTGGCGAGGTAGCTATCGAGCGCGTGGTAGGGCACGCCGCACATCGGCACGCCGGCGCGTTTGGTGATGGTAACGCCGAGAATGGGGGCTGCGCGGTGAGCATCGTCAAAGAACATCTCGTAGAAGTCGCCCATCCGGAAGAAGAGGATGGTCTCGTCGTCCAACTCTTCCTTGGTCCGGCGATACTGCCGCATCATCGGGGTGAGGCCGTCAGTTTCCTTAGCCATTGCAAGCCTCCAAAAGGTGTTCGAGGTCGTCGGCAATCTGCGCCTTGAGGGCATCGAGCCCGGCAAAGGGGCGCTCGGCGCGCAGGCGGGGCCGGGTGAAGGTGAGCGTCACGTCGCAGCCGTACGCATCGCCGGACCAGCCGGGTAGGTGCGCCTCGAAGAGGGGCGCGGCTTCGGTCTTGAGGGTAGGGGCCACGCCAAAGTTGACGAGCGCCGGGCGCGTTTCGGTGCCGAGCGTGGCCTGGGCGCAGTAGACCCCGCGCGCCAGGGGCACCAGCCGCTCGCCATCGCGGCCGCGGTAGGGGAGATTGAGGGTGGGGAAGCCGAGGGAGGGGCCGGCCAGGCCGCGGCCACGCACGACCGTGCCGCAAAAGTTCCACGGGCGGCCAAGCATCGCCGCAACGGCCGTCAGGTCACCGGCTTGGAGGGCGGAGCGGATGCGGGTGGAGGAGACGCGCTCGCCCTGCCACTGCGCGTAGGGGACGATGTGGACTTCCAGCCCGGCCGCGCGCGCAGTCTCCGGCGAGCCGCTGGCTCCGGCCCCAAAGCGCCAATCTTCGCCGCAGAAGAGCGTGGCCCCACGGAGGCGGCGGATGAAGTCGGCGGCTGGCAGGGCGGCAAAGGCGGGGGTGAAGGGCTGCTGGATGAGGCGGGCTTCGCCTTCGGAGAGGGCCGCGCGCAGGAGTTCGAGGTTGCGTGCGTCATCGACGATGCGCCCGGGATCGTGCGCCGGATCGAGCAGCGTGAGGGGAAGCTGGCCAAAGGTGAGGACGCAGGCCGCGCGGCCGGTGGCACGGGCGTAGGCCAACATCTCGCGCAAGAGCGCCTGGTGGCCCAAGTGGAAGCCATCAAAGGAGCCCACGGCCAGGGCGGCATTCGCGGGCAGCGCGTCTAGGGAGTTGACCAGGGTGCAGGCCATTAGGGCGTGCCGGTGAGGTATTGCGGGCAGGGGATGACGCGCCGCTCAACGTCCGCGCGGCTCATCTCCAGCAAGTCGGCGAAGGGCGTGGCCTGCGCCACGGTGATTTGGCCGCTGACCGTGCGCCGCAAGGCGCAGAGGTGCGCGCCCACACCCAAGGTTTGGCCGAGATCGTGGGCCAGTGTGCGCACATAGGTGCCCTTGGAGCAGGTCACCTCGAAATCCGCCTCCGCGCGTTCTTCGGCTGGGCGGAAGGCGGTGATGCGGAAGGCGAAGATGTGGACGAAGCGCTCCTCGCGCTCGCACTCCTCCCCGCGCATTGCCATCTTGTAGAGCGGCTGGCCGGCAATCTTCACGGCCGAGAACATCGGCGGCTTCTGGAAAAGGTCGCCAACGAAGTCGCGCGCGATGGCCTCGCGGATGGCCTCCTCGGTCAGGCCGGCGGTGGCGTGCTCCTCAAGGATTTCGCCCAAACGGTCTTGCGTGGCGGTGGCCGCGCCGAAGCGGATGGTGCCGGTGTAGGTCTTCACCTGGCCCATCACGCGCTCGGAGATCTTGGTGCCCTTGCCCAGCAGAATGAGCAGGAGCCCGGTGGCATCCGGATCGAGCGTGCCGCCGTGGCCCACCTTGGCAAAGCCGAACTTGTGCCGGAGCGTGGCCACCACCACATGCGAGACGAGCCCAGCGGGCTTGTCCACCGCCAGGATGCCGTCAGGATCCGGGAACTCGCTGATAGGCTTACCCACCGCGCTTACTCCTCGGCGATGGCTTCCTCAGCCGGGGACTCTTCCGGGAGGTCGAGGTGGCTGAGGATGTCGAGCACGCGGTCGCCCTTGGCGATGCCCACATCCAGGCGGAAGCGCAGATGGGGCGTGAAGCGCAGGGTGAGGTTGCGGTTGATGAGCTCTTGCAGCTCGCGGGCGTGCTTGGAGAGGCGGCGCAGCCAGGTGGGGTGCTGCTCGGCATCGCGGATGGAGACCCACACATCGGCCGTGCGCAAGTTCGGCGCGCAGGCCACCTTCGTGACGGTCACACCGGCGATGTCAATCTCTGGGTCGGACTGCAGCACGCGGAAGAGGTCGTCGGCAATCTCGCGCTGGAGGAGTGAGTTAATGCGGTCGAGGCGGTTAACGGACATAGGCGGCTCCTGCGTTGGGGCGTTAGAGCGTCTTGGGCAGCTCTTCCATCTCGTAGCACTCGACCGTGTCGCCCTCGCGGAACTCCTCGAAGGAGCCGAAGCCCAGGCCGCACTCCTGCGCGGGGGCAATCTCCTTGACATCGTCCTTGAAGTGCTTCATCGTGACGACAGCGCCATCGAAGATCTGCGTCTTGCCACGATAGATGCGGAACTTGCCCTTGAAGGTGAGCGAACCGTCGAGCATCTGGCAACCGGCAATCTTGCCGAGCTTGCTGATGTCGAAGACCTGGCGGATCTCGGCGTGGCCGCGGACGACCTCCTTGTACTCCGGCGCAATGAGGTCAAGCATACAGCGCTTGACGTGTTCGATGAGCTCGTAGATGATGCGGAAGGTGTTGATGCGCACGCCATTCTGCCGGGCCATCGCCTGGACGCCCGGCTCGCAGTTCACGCCGAAGCCCACCACGATGGCGCCCTTGGCGCGCTGCACATCGGCCGCCGTCACAGAGCCCACGCCGGAATAGAGGATCTTGAGCGAGACCTTCTGCGAGACGATGCCCTTGAGGCACTCGACCACCGCTTCGGCCGTGCCCTGCGCATCGCCCTTGACGATGATGTCGAGCTCGCCCTTGCCGTCGGCCTCCAGGCGCTTGGTCCAGTCGGCCATAATCGACGACTGCGCGGCGGAGAGGGACTGGAGCTTGTTCGCTTCGGCGGTCTTCTCGGCCAATTCGCGCGCCCGCTTCTCGTTGAGCATCACGCGGAACTCCGAGCCGGCCTCCGGCACGCCCGAGAGGCCCGTGCACTTGACTGCGATAGAGGGTCCGGCGGACTTGGTGGGCTTGCCGCGCTCGTCGATGAGTGAGCGGACCTTGCCGTAGTGTTCGCCGCAGAGCACCACATCGCCCACGTGGAGCGTGCCGCCCTGCACGAGCAGCGTGGCCGTCGGCCCCAAGCCCTGCTCGAGCTGCGACTCGATGACCGCGCCATTCGCGCGGCGGTTCGGGTTGGCCTGCAATTCCATCACGTCGGCCTGGATGAGGATGGTCTCCAGGAGGTCCTCGACGCCCTGGCCGGTGGTGCCGGAGACTTCGCAGCACTCGAT
>CAMGJH010000092.1 GCA_946056345.1 uncultured Lentisphaeraceae bacterium
TGCGCTGGAGGACGTAGTTGGCGAGGACCTTGACATCCTTTCGCCGGCTGCGGATGAGCTCGAGGAGCGCCAACCCCTCCACCGCGCCGAAGGGATGGTTGGCCACCACCACCAAGGGCAGGCCGACGGGGATGCGGTCGCAATCGCGCTCGTCGCAGAGTACCCGCAGGTCCAGGGCGTTGAGGATGCGTTGCGGAAAGGAGGCATTCCCCTCGCTCTGCAATGCCTGGCGGTAGAGCTGGTTGAGGCGCGTGAGGCCCATCAGGCGCTCGGCCAGGCGGTGCGTCAGGTGCAAGAGCAAGCGCAGGACGGGGTTGCGCAGGTGCCACCACGGCAAGGTGTAGAAGGAGGCGTGGCGCGGAGGCTGCACGCGCGGCGGGGTGGGGGATCGCTCGCCGGTGGACACGAGATGCTAACTCCGGCTGCCGGGCTGGAAGGGCACCTGGGCGTAGACCGCCGCTCGCCCGGCCAGCTGCGTCCGGGAGAGGAGGTGGACGATATAGCGCTTGGCCGTGCGAATGGCCGAGGGCAGGTCACGCCCCAGAGCAAGGTTGGCCGCAATGGCAGAAGAGAGCGCGCAGCCGGTGCCGTGGGTGGTGAGGGGCGCGCAGACGCTCTCCTCGCGCAGCTCAATCGGCGCGCATCCGGGCAGGGCCAAGAGGTCGAGCGCCGGTGCCTCGGCGAAGTGTCCGCCCTTGAGAAGCACGGGCACGCCCAAGCGTTCGGCCAGGCGCTCGGCAAGGGTGCGCATCGTCGCGACACTCGCGGGGGCATCGGCCTCGCCCAAGAGGGCCACAGCCTCGGGAATGTTCGGCGTGATGAGGGTGGCGAAGGGCAGGAGATCGGACTCCATCCGCGCAATCGCCTCGGGCTCCAGGAGCCGCGCGCCGGAGGTGGCAATCATCACCGGGTCGACGACCCACGGCACCTCGGGCAAGGCACGGCGGAAGTCGGCGACCTCGGCAATCAGGCGCTCGTTCAGGAGCATCCCGGTCTTCACTGCGCCTAGGGCGAAGTCCTCAGCCACGGCCTCCAACTGCGCGCGGAGGATCTCCGGCTCGGTGGCCTGAATTGCGCGCACGCCGTGCGGATTTTGGGCGGTGAGGGCCGTAATGGCCGAGCAACCGTGGATGCCGAAGTCGCGGAAGGCACGCAAGTCGGCCTGAATGCCGGCCCCGCCGCCGCTGTCGCTACCGGCGATGGTGAGAGCAACGGGGTGGAGCTCTGGGGCTATCTTAGGCATCGACGAAGAGTTCGGCGGTGGCGAAGAGCGGGTCATTGGTGGCGCGGATGCCCAGACGGCGGAGGCCGGCCTCGTCGCCGGGCGTAAGCATGTGGGAGAGGTGCATCTCGCAATCGCGCAGGTCGGCCAACTTCTCAAGGGCGAGCTTGGCGTTAGGGTCGGTGGCAGCGCAGATGGCCAGGGCCACGAGGGTCTCGTCGAGGTTCAGCGAGCCGTATTTGCCCTTGAGAATGCCTTGCTTCATATGCTTGACGCTGGCGATGGTCTCGGGGGCCAGCAGGTGGCGCTCATCGGGGATGGCGGCCAGGTGCTTGGCGGCGTTGAGGACCGTGGCGGCGGCAGCGTGGAGGTTGGCCGAGTTCTTGCCCTGAATGAGCGTGCCATCGGGCAACTCGATGGCCGCGCCACAGGCCACGCCTTCGAGGGTATGCGAGAGGGAGGCCGCGTGCGCAGCCTGGCGGGCGGGCACCACGGTCGGCCGGTCCTCGGGGTTCAGGCCCAGTTGGCGCATCAGGCGCTCGACGAGCTCGACGGGGCGCTTGTCGCTGGCGCCCTTGGCCACGGCCTCGGAGAGGTGGCGGAAGTAGCGGCGGATAATCTCCTGGCGTGCGGCCTCGGTGCAGACTTCGTCATCGATGATGCCAGCGGAGATGCAGTTGGCGCCCATATCGGTGGGGCTACGGTAGGGGCACTCGCCGCCCTTGTCCAGGCGGGTCCAAATTTCGCGCAGGAGCGGGAAGGCTTCGACGTCGCGGTTATAGTTGACGGTGGCCTTGCCGTAGGCTTCCAGGTGGAAGGGATCGATCATATTGATGTCGCCCAGGTCGGCGGTCGCGGCCTCGTAGGCCAAGTTGACCGGGTGGCGCAGGGGCAGGTCCCAAACGGGGAAGGTCTCGAACTTGGCATACCCGGCGTTGCGCCCGGCCGTGCGGTCGTGATAGAGCATTGTCAGGCAGGTGGCCAACTTGCCCGAGCCGGGCCCGGGGCCGGTAACGACGACGATTGGGCGCGTCGTCTCCACGTAGTCATTCGCGCCATAGCCATCGGGCGAGACCACAAGGTCGAGGTTGGAGGGGTAACCGGGCACCGCGCGGTGGAGCTTGACCGTGATACCGCGCGCCTCGAGCTTGTTCTTGAACTGCATCGCCGCCGGCTGGCCATCGTAGCGGGTGATGACCACGGCGCAGACGTGGATGTCCCAACTGCGCAGGCTGTCGATGAGCTTGAGGGCATCATCGTCGTAGGAGATGCCGAAGTCCGCGCGCATCTTTTTGCGCTCGATGTCCTCGGCGTAGACGCAGAGGATGATTTCGGCCTTGTCGCCGAGCGAACGTAGGAGCCGCAGTTTGACGTTGGGGTCGTAACCCGGGAGGACGCGCGCGGCGTGGTAGTCGTACATCAACTTGCCGCCGAACTCCAGGTAGAGCTTGTTCCCGAAGGAGGCCGCGCGCTGCATCAGCCCCTCCGCCTGGCGCTTCAAGTAGGCTTCGTTATCAAATCCAATCCGCTTCATACTTCGCTTAACGCTTTCCTTCAACTCGCTTGACACAATTTCGGCCCGGGGGTGGTGCCGGGCCGAAGGGAGAAACTCAGTGGATGACTTCGTAGACGGCGACCGGGGCTTCGGGGGCAGAAATCTGCATTGCCTGCTCGGTCAGCTGAACTTTGGCCGGGCCGACGTAGAGGACCTTCGCGTTCTCCGGGGTGACCGGGGCGGCCAGGGGAATGGTCACCGTTTCGCCGGGCTGCAGGGTGTAGGCGCTGTTGAGATCGCCATCAACCATCGCTTCGAGCACGTTGGCCGTGGCATCCTTGGGCACATCCACCTTCAATTGCGCCAGGGTGACGAGCACGGGCGAATCCGAGATGTTGATGTAGCGGATGGCGTTAATGCCGTCTGCGGGGGCGATGTGGCGGATTTCCATTTCGCCGGGCTTGCCATTACCACGCAACACCATCGCGCGCTCGCCCCAGGTCTGCCCGCCATTGTTCGAGAGTTGAAGTCGGCCCTGGGTGATGGCATCATCGTGCTCAAGGTGGAAGTGGACCCAGGTGGCGGGCACGCCGGCGGGCAGACGAATACCCACCCACTGCCCGGGCTGCAGGGTCTTGGGCTCGTGCACCTTCGGGAGCTTCACATACTGCCCTTCGCGCACCACCTCCAGGTTGGCCAAGTCGGGCACATTGGTGATGAACTCATAGGCCTTGGAGACGGTCTTGGGGGCCGGGCGGCCGGCGGTCTTACGCCAGAGGCTATCATAGACAGTCTCGGCCAGCAGGTCGTGGAAGGGCTTCATCACCAAGGTGGCCACCTCGGTGGGCGTCTTCTGGAAAGGCTTGGCGGCGTGCGCCTTGGAGATGGCCTCGTTCTCGGCGCGGTAGCCGAGCACCGTGCTCAGCACCTTGTCTTCGGGCGCGTCGCCGGTCAAGGCGTCCATCAGCGCCTCGCCCGACCAACCGAGGTTGGAGAAGACCTGGCACCAATTGGCCACATCCTCTAGGAAGAGCGGGTTCTTGCACTCGGTCAAAATCGTCTGCCCGGCCTCGGCCATCCGCACGAACTCCTCGCGCACGGCCGTGACATCCACTTCCGGCAGGGGCTGCCCCGCTTTAATCGCGGCAGTCAGGCGGTCGACCGCCGGCTTGATGGCCACCGACTCCTCGCGGCGGTAGCCGTGGCCGTTGGGGCCCTGGTCGGAGTTATGGTCGGCCAAGCACTGCACGGCCTCGGCGATATAGGGGAAGACGCGGCGGATGCCGTCCTTCCACGCCTGTTCGGAGGTGAACGCGGTGGGGTTCCAACAGTAGTCGGCCACGCCAAAGAGGCCAATCTTCGAGGCCTCGGGCTTGTCCATTGGATTGGAGACGAAGCCGGCGTAGAGCGGCCCGTTCTCGGAGGCGAGCCCATAGGTCCGCCCCAGGAGCAGGTGGGCACTACGGCAGTAGTCGGCCACCGGCCAGTTCCACCAGATGTAAGCCTTACGGCCAATCTTGGCGTTGATCCACTCCATCGAGGCCTTGGAAATATCGGTGCAGACCGAGTCGCCCGTCCACATAATCTGGATGTCGGGGTCCAACCCAGTGCCGAGGGTTTCGAGGTAGGTGCCGCCGCTCCAAGCCTTGTTATACTGCGTGGGGCAAAGAATGAGCGGGGTGACATCGCCCTTTGCGCGGACAAACTGGCGGTTGACCGTGTTCAGGAGCTTGACCTGCATCTCGGCGCGGGCACCCTCGCCGCCAATGTCATCGAAGAAGACCGCGAAGGAACGCACGCCCAGCGCATACATCCGCTCGAACTTCTCCACGCACGCCTGGATGTCGCGGTCATCGCGCCACTGGATGTCGCGCCCGGGGTGGACGGCCCAGACGAAGTTGACCTTGTTCTCGTGCGCCACGCGCACGAGCTCGGCGATGTGCTGTGCCTCGGCTGCGGGGTAGGGGTCGCGCCAACGGGTCGAGAAGCCGTGATAGGGGTCGTCCTTCGGCCCGTAGATGTAGGTGTTCATCTTCCAGTCGCCATAGAAGCGGAACTGGCTCTTGCGCGCCTCAAAGCTCCAGGGCTGACCGTAGAAGCCCTCGACCGTGCCGCGGAAGGGAACCGCCGGCCAGTCCTTGATCGTCACCGCCTGCGCCTTGCCCGAGGCAAAGAGCTGCTTGAGGGTCTTGGCCGCGTAGAAGAAACCCGTGCCGTCGGCCGCCGCGATCGCCACGCCCTGCGCGGTCAACGCCAGCGTGTAGCCCTCCTTGGGCAGGGCGGGATCCTCCGCCCAGGAAATGACAAAGTCCGCCTCGGGCTGAATCTTGAAGATTTCGCCCAACACCCGCGTGGCATCGGCATCCAAACCTGCCGCCGGAACGATTTTCACCGTCTTGGGCTTGGTAACCATCGCCGAAGACAGGGTTACTTCCTGCGGCGTTGGGTAAACCCGCATCGTCTCCGGCAGCACATCCGCCAAAAGCAGGCCGGCACACAGCGCCACGGCCGCACAAAGTCTCTTTCGCATAGCAAACCTTTCTTCGAACATCGAAGCTCTTTTCCAACTGCGCTCCTTATGATAGCACAAACCTGCCCGCTTTGCTTGCAACCCCTCCCGCCGCCCGTCCCCCTCCGCACGCATAGCCATATATAAACGCGCGTACGCGCACGCGCGCGCGAACCATCCTTCTTTTCCATCCGCCCCGGGTTCGCCTTGAGGTAGGCCCGAGTTCGCCTTGAG
>CAMGJH010000093.1 GCA_946056345.1 uncultured Lentisphaeraceae bacterium
GGAAGGGCACCGCCTTTGGGCCGCCGCCACCGCCTTCGACTTCCTGAACGACTACGAAGCGAAGTAAGCGCCCTCCCGGCGTGGCCAATGAGCAAGTGCCCGGAGGGCAGGGGCGAGCAGCCCCCGCAGAAGCAACGCGCTCTCCTCTGTCATCCGGCCTCTGTCATCCGTCATCAGTCATCTCTGCGCGAGTGCGCTCGCGGAGAGATGACTGAGTGTGCTATACTTTCGCGCACAGTTCCCGCACGGGGGCTGATTGCAGAGAACGGAGAGAACGAATGGCAAAAGGCGTGACGGATGCTTTGAGCGGCTGGAGTGCGGTCAAGAGTGCCGAACTCTATGGAGTGGATGCCTGGGGGCACGGCTATTTTGGCGTGTCGCCAGAGGGCAAGGTGACGGTTCGGTTGCAGAAGAGCGGCAAGCCGGTGGATGTGCCCATTGAGCGGATAGTCACCGAGCTCTACGAGCGGGGGATGAGTCTGCCGGTGCTGCTACGCTTTAGCGACATCCTCGCCTCGCGCATCAAGGTCATCAACGAAGCCTTTGCCAAGGCGATTGCCGACTACAAGTACCGCGGCGTCTATCGGGGCGTTTACCCCATCAAGGTCAACCAGCAACAGCAGGCGGTGCAGGACGTGGTCACCTTTGGCCGGGCCTACCACCACGGTCTGGAAGCCGGCTCGAAGGCCGAACTCATTGCGGCGCTGGCGTATATGCACGATCCGGAAGCCTACATTGTCTGCAATGGCTATAAGGATGAAGAGTTTGCGCGCCTGGCGCTCTCCTCGCTCAAGATGGGCTTGCAGACGATGCTGGTGCTCGAATCGCTCGAGGAGTTGGACATCGTGCTGGCGGTGGCCGACGAGCTGAAGGTCAAGCCGCGCATTGGCGTGCGCGTCAAGCTCAGCAGCAAGGTGGGTGGCAAGTGGAGCGAGAGCGGGGGCGACCGCTCGGTCTTTGGGCTCACAGCCAGTCAGCTCATCTTGGCGGTGGATAAGCTTAAGGCGGCCGGGCGGCTCGATTGCCTGGAGATGCTCCACTATCACCTCGGCTCGCAGGTGCCCAACATCCGCGAAATCCGCGACACCATCAAGGAGGCCTCGCGCTTCTATGTGGGGCTGGTCAAGGAGGGCGCACCGATGGGCATCTTCGACATCGGCGGGGGTCTGGCCATTGACTACGATGGCAGCCACACCAACTTTGAGTCCTCGGCGAACTACGACATCGCCGAATACTGCGCCGACGTGGTCGAGGGCATTATGCTCGCCTGCGACCACGCCAACGTCCCCCACCCCACCATCATCAGCGAATCCGGCCGCGCGCTCATTGGCTACTACTCCGTGCTGCTGATGGATGTCCTGGGCACGGCGACCTTTGAGGTCAACGAGACGGCCATCGACCCGGTCCTCGCCGAGCCCAACGCCCCCGAGTGCATCGTCAACCTGCTCGACGTGGCCAAAAACCTGCGCACCAAGAACCTCCCCGAATACTTCAACGACGCGCTCTACTACCGCGAAGAGGTGCAAAAGGCCTTCAAGCAAGGCCTCATCACCCTGCGCCAGCACGCGGCGGCCGACCGCCTCTTCTGGTCCATCCTCACCCGCATCCGCGCCGAGGTCCCTAAGCTCAAGTATGTGCCCGAAGACCTCCTGGGGCTCGACGAAGCAATGGCCGACATCTACTACTGCAACTTCTCGGTCTTCCAGTCCCTGCCCGACGCTTGGGCCATCGACCAGCTCTTCCCGATTATGCCCATCCACCGCCTCTGCGAGAAGCCGACCCGCAGCGCGCACCTCTCCGACATCACCTGCGATTGCGATGGCCAGATCGACAAGTTCATCGACCTGCACGATGTCAAGCACGCCCTCCCCCTCCACGAGGTCCGCGACGGCGAAGAGTACATCCTCGGCGCCTTCCTCGTCGGAGCCTACCAAGAGACCTTGGGCGACCTCCACAACCTCTTTGGCGACACCAACATCGTCTCCATCCGCCTCGACGAAGATGGCGACATCGAGTTCACCGACGAGGTGGAGGGCGACACCGTCGAGGAGGTCCTCTCCTATGTGGAGTATAACACGCCCGAGCTCGTCTCCCGCTTCCGCCGGCTGACCGATGGCGCAATGAAGGCCAAGCGCATCACCCCCGTCGAGCGCCGGCGCATCCTCGCCGCCTACGCCAACGGCCTGCGCGGCTACACCTACTTCGAGGTCTAACGCGCTATGCCGATGTATGACTATCGGGCCAAGGACCCCGACCACGCCTGCCCGGCCTGCCGCGAGGGCTTCGAGATGATGCGCCGGCTCGATGAGCCCCCGCTCACCGCCTGCCCCGAGTGCGGCGCGCCCATCGTCAAGATCATCTCCGCCCCCGCCCTCGGCCGCAGCAAATCCAAACTCGACGACCGCGCCAAGTCCGCCGGCTTCCACAAGCTCAAGCGCGTCGACAAGGGCGCCTTTGAGAAACTCTACTAACAGAGAACTCTCTTATGAGCGATATCCTAGACCTCAATCGCCGCTTTGGCAAGGCCGGGCGGATTGCCTTCCGTGAGGGCCCCGGCGAGGGGGCAATCGTTGCCCTCGTGGCCCCGAAGGCCGTCTGCGAAGTGGCCCTCCACGGCGGCCAAGTGCTCTCCTACCGCCCCCTCGGGCACCGCGACGCGCTCTACCTGAGCCCGCTGGCGGACTTCTCGACCGGGAAGGCCATCCGCGGCGGCATTCCCATCTGCTGGCCGTGGTTTGGCGCTGCGCCGGCGGGGTACCCGCCCGGTTCGCCCGCCCACGGCTTCGCCCGACGCGCCCTCTGGCACCCGGTCGAGAGCGAGTATGGCGCCAACGAGACCTCGCTGACCTTGGAGCTGACCAATGCCGAAGCCACCGACCCCGCCTTCCCCTTCCCCTACCGTCTGCGCCTGACCATTACCCTGGGCGACTGCCTGACGCTCGACCTGCAGACCCGCAACCGCGGCGAGGTGCCCTTCACCTTCGGCGAGGCCCTCCACGCCTATCTGCGCTTGGGCGATGCCCGCCAGGCGCAGTTGCAGGGCATCGACAATCGCCTCATCACCTTCTCCGACGAGGCGGGCATCGACACCGTCTTCCCTCAGCCCGATGTCCTGGCCGCGCTGGAAGACCCCATCCTTGAGCGCACCGTGGCGGTAGCGGCCGATGAGGCGGCGGCCGTCGTCGTCTGGCATCCGCCGCTGGACCACGCCTTTGGCGACCTGCCCCTAGAAGGCCCGCGCCACTTCGTCTGCGTGGAGCCGGCCAACCCGCACCACACCGGCGGCCAGATTACCCTCGCCCCCGGCGAAAGCCACACCCTTACCTGCCGCATCCAGTGTCTCCAAAAGAAGTGAGTTGAAGATGACCGATAAAGCCCTCCTCAAAACCCTCGACTACGCCATCCTCAAGCCCGAAGCCTCGATGGAGCAGCTCCACGAAGCCGCCGAGCGCTGCCGCGAACTCGGCGTAGGTTGCCTCTGCGTGAAGAGCTGCGACGTCCGCTTCGCCGCCGAATGTCTGCGCGAGAGCGAGACCCTCGTCGCGGCCGTGGTCGGCTTCCCGCACGGCAACACCCTCGGCACCCTCAAGGCAATGGAGGCCCAGCTCGCCGTCGCCCACGGAGCCGAGGAGATCGATATGGTCATCAACGTCTCCGCCCTCAAGGATGGCGACACCGAGGGCATCACCGACGAGATTCACGCCGTTGTCACCGCCGTCTGGCCCCACCCGGTCAAGGTCATCCTCGAAACCTGCCTACTCACCCCCGCCGAAATCCGCAAGGGCGTCGCCTGCGCCATCAAGGCTGGGGCCGCCTTCGTCAAGACCTCCACCGGCTTCGCCGCCCACGGCGCCACCCCCGAGGCCGTCCAGACGATGCTCAAAGCCGCCAAGGGCAAGATCAAGGTCAAGGCCTCCGGCGGCATCCGCACCCGCGCCGATGCCGAAGCCTACCTCGCGATGGGCTGCGAGCGCCTGGGCGTGGGCAATCTTGACGCGCTCCTCGCGCGTCAATAAGCGCTCCGCTCCGTTTGCCAATCGGCCCAAAGCGTGCTAACATTCTCACCGTATGAAACAGACAGCGACAGCCCCTCGGAACTTTGCCGAGAAGATACAGGTGGCCGAGGCGTGGTTGCAGGACCGCGCGCCGGGCTTTACGGAAGTGACCAAGACCTCGGACTATGCACTCTGGTTCTTCAACCACTCAATCCTGGGCAGCGGCATGCTCGAGCTCATCGACAACGCAGAGCTCTCGCAGGGCGGCGCGGTGGTGGCGCTCTCGGCGCAGCTGATGGTCACCCCGCCCCAGACCCTTGAAGAGGCGCTTGACGTGCTACGCCTGAACGACTGGCCCTGCGGCTGCACCATTGTGCTTAAGGACCTCGTTGGGATTGACGACCTGATGATTGAAGGCAAGTTCCCCCTCGAAGAGCTCTCCTGCGCGCGGATCGACAAGCTCCTGCGCGTCCTGACCGACGGCAAACATTACTTGGAATCTTAAGGCGGCCGTTGCCGCATCGGGGGCGCCATGCTTACACTCTCCGATAGCGTTGTCTTTACCGGCTTGAGCGGCTGCTTTGGCGGCGCGCCCACCCCACGCGCCCTCTGGAAGGCGCTCCTGCGCAAGCAAAGCTTCTTCACCCCCCTGCCCGAAGCGCCCGACGGTCACACCGCCGAGGAACTCTTCCCCGATTGCGTCCTCCCCGAAGTCTCCGCCTCGCTCGGCGAGCGCTTCGCCGTCCGGGCCGACCGCGTTCCCCTCCCGCCGGACCTAGGCGTGGGGGACAACACGGACTTCTGGTTCGCCGCCCAGCTCATTGACGATGCGCTCACCGACGCGGGCATCCCCACCGGCGAGGGCCACTCCGACCGCCTGGCCCTCTTTGTCGGCTACGATGCCGGCTTCAACCCCGCCGCCGTCAACTGGCTTTGGCACGCGAACGTCATCGGCCAAATCGTCGGCACCCTCCAGCGTTTCTTCCCCACCGCCAGCTACGAGCAGATGGCCGCCCTGCGCGGCGAGCTCACCGCCACCTTGCCCCTGCTCAAGCGCCGCCAACCGGAACTCGCGCGCGGCGAGGGGGTGGTCCGCCAGTTGGCCCAGACCTTTGGCGCGTGCGACACCGCCTGCCAGTGCTCCGCCGGCGAGAGCTCCGTCTTCGCCTGCCTAGAGGCCGCCTCCAACGCCCTGCGCCTCAATCAGTGCGATGTGGCCATCGTCGTGGCCCTCCAGCCGCCCCTCTCGCAGACCCAACTGGCCGGCGAGGCGGCCCTAATGCCCTTCTGCCCCGGCCGCGAACTCAAGCCCTTCACCCTCGGCACCACCGGCACCCTGCCCGGCGAAGGAGGCGCGGCCGTCGTCCTCCGGCGCCTCACCGAGGTGCAGAAGAATGGATCGCCCAATATCTACGCCAAGCTCCACGGCTGCGCGCAGATCTCCGGCATTGCCCCAGAGGCCG
>CAMGJH010000094.1 GCA_946056345.1 uncultured Lentisphaeraceae bacterium
GCGCTTCGGCCTATCCGCGCGTGATTGACTTTGCCCGCTTCCGGGCGATTGCCGACAAGGTCGGCGCCTACCTGATGGTGGATATGGCCCACATCGCCGGCCTCATCGCCGGTGGCGTGCACCCCTCGCCGGTGCCTTATGCCGACTTCGTGACCACCACCACGCACAAGACCCTGCGCGGCCCGCGCTCGGGCCTCATTCTCTGCAAGGAGAAGTACATCGGGGCTATCAACAAGACGGTCTTCCCGGGCATCCAGGGCGGTCCCTTGGAAAATGTCATCGCGGCCAAGGCAGTCTGCTTCAACGAGTGGCTCCACCGCGATGCGCACGCCTACGCCGCGCAGATTGTCGCCAACACCCAGGCGCTGGCGAAGGTGTTGCAGAAGGCCGGCTTCCGCCTCGTCTCCGGCGGCACGGATAACCACCTCTTCCTGGTGGACGTGAAGGCCGCGGGCTTGACCGGTAAGTTGGCCGCCGCCGCGCTCGACGCTGCCGGCATCATCTGCAACACGAACACCACCCCCTACGACACCGAGAGCCCCTTCGTCACCTCCGGCATCCGCATCGGCACGGCCGCGGTCACCACGCGCGGGATGAAGGAGCCCGAGATGGTCAAGCTCGGCGGCTGGATTGTCGAGATCCTCAAGTCGCCCGAGGACACTGCGCTCCAGCAGCGCGTGCGTGAAGAGGTGCGCGCGCTCGTGGCGCACTTCCCGGTGCCGTAATGGCACGTCAGCGGCGCAGACGCCACCGCGCCAAAGCCCCCCGCCGCGCCCCGCCCCAAGCGAAACGGCCGGCGGCAAGGGCCCCTTCGGCGCGCCCGAAACGGGCGCGCTCCGAGCGTTTTTCCGGCCCGGTCTGCGCCGTCATCGCCGCCGTTACCATCGGCGTGGGCATCGGCATCTGCTATGGCAACCTCGGCCGCGCGGTCAAGGTGCCAGGCGAAGCCTATCAGACCACCGACGCTTCGGGCCCGTGGTACCGCTATGTGGTGCCCGGGGTCGAGGCGCGGTTGGTCACCCTCCGCCATCTGCGCCAGGTGCGCGCCGCCCTGCTCGAGCGCTCGCTTGAACTCGGCGGGGCGTTGCCCAAGCGTCTTGAGGAGTTGGTGGCCGAGGGGCGCATTCCCAAGTCCGCCCTCGAAGATGGGTGGGAAGAGCCCCTGCGTTACGAGTTCCAACCGGATGGCACCTGGCAGGTGAGTTCCTGCCACCTAGAGCAAGAGAGCGAGGAGGACGAACCGTGAAGAAGCTCTTGGTTCTGCATGTGGCGGCACTAGGGGCGGAGTTTCTGGCCAAGCACGGGGTCAAGCAGTTGGCCGGGCTGCCTATTCGGGCGATGGCACCGGCCTTCCCGGCCGTCACCTGCACTGCCCAGGCCACTTTGCGCACCGCTCTCCCGGCCGACGTCCACGGAATGCCGGCCAACGGGCGCTACTTCCGCGAGACGATGTCGACGGCCCTCTGGAACCAGTCGGCCGGGTTGGTGCACGGCGAGCGGATTTGGTCCGAGGCCCGGCAGCACGGCGCGCGGGTGGGGCTCTACTTCTTCCAGCAGTCGCTGGGCGAGGCGGTCGAGGAAATTGTCTCGCCCGCGCCCATCCACACCCACGGCGGCGGGCTGATTATGGCCACCTACCAAAAGCCGACGCGCGTCCTAGGCGTGGAGAACCCCGTCCCGCTCTGGCGTTACTGGGGGCCGCTGGCTTCGCCGAAGGTCGGTTGGGGGATTGCCCAGGCGCTGATTGGCCGCCTCCGGCGCGGCGATGCCCCCGAGTTGCTCTTTGCCTATCTGCCGACCTTGGATTACGACTTGCAGCGCCATGGGCCAGACCATCCGCGCGCGGCCGCTTCGCTCCAACACGCCCTGCGGCAGATTGACGCGGTGGCCGAGGCCGCCCGGCGCGAGGGCTATGCGCTGGTCATTGCCGGCGACTATGCCATCACTCCCACCTTGCCCGGGGCTTCCGGCGTGGCCTTCCCCAACAAGACCCTGCGCGCGTGCGGTCTCTTCGCCACCCGAACAGTCCGCCAAATGGCCTATCCGGACTTCTATCGCAGCCGCGCCGTGGCCGTCTGCGACCATCAGGTGGCGCTTATTTACGGGCAGGATGCTGCCTCCGCCGAGACCGCGCGTGAGGCCTTGGCCGCCCTGCCGCAGGTGGAGGAGGTCCGCCCCGGGCCCGGCGGCGAGGGGCCGGACTGGGTGGCCGTGGCCAAGCCAGGCTGTTGGTTCGCCTGGCCGTGGTGGCAAGATCCGCGCGAGGCGCCGGACTACGCCACGCACGTGGATATTCACAGTAAGCCGGGCTTTGACCCCTGCGAGCTCTTCTTTGGCCGCGTGCCGTGGCGTGTGTCGCAAGCCGTCGAACGCGTTCGCGGCACCCATGGCCGCGCGGCGGGTCCCGGGACGGCCGTGGCCTATGCCTCCGAGGTGGAGTTGGGCCTGCCGCCGGATGCCGAAGCCTTTGCCCGCGCCCTGCGCGCGGCGATCATTTAAGGAAGACAATCGATGACATTGCGTGAAGAGGCCGGAGACTTCCGGAGTTTGGGGTTGCCCGAGCCGCTGTTGCAGGCTGTTGAGGGGCTGGGGTTCAAGGCGCCAATGCCGATTCAATCGGCCGCCATTCCGCCCCTCTTGGCCCCCGAAGCGCCCGACTGCGTGGCCTTGGCCGCCACCGGCACGGGTAAGACCTGCGCCTACGGTCTGCCGCTCTTGGCGCGCGTGACGGGCGAGGCGTATGCGGTGCAGGGACTTGTCCTGGCCCCCACGCGCGAGCTCTGCCTGCAGATTGGCGAGGAGTTGGCCCGCTTTGCCAAGCACCTGCCGCAGGTGCGCGTGGTGGCTTGCTACGGCGGCGCGCCCATCGGCCAGCAGATTGCCAAGCTCAATCGCGGGGCGCAGGTGGTCGTGGCTACCCCCGGGCGACTCTGCGACCTTCTGCGGCGCGAAGCGATTGCCCTGGAGCCTGTCCGCACCTGCGTCCTTGATGAAGCCGACGAGATGCTCGACCTGGGCTTTCGCGAGGAGCTTGACTTCATCCTCGAGCGCGTGCCGGATGCCGCCGCGAAGTGGCTCTTCTCGGCCACGATGCCGCCGGAGGTCGAAGCCATCGCCGGGCGCTACATCCGCCAGCCACTGGAGATCACCGTCGGCACCCGCAATGTCGCCCAAGCCAACATCTCCCACCACGCCTACGCCGTCGCCGAAAAGAACCGCTATGGCGCCCTGCGGCGCATCGTCGACTTCGTTCCCGAGATGTACGGCCTGGTCTTCTGCCGCACGCGGGCCGACACCCAGAAGCTGAGCGAGGCGCTGATGCATGATGGCGTTTACGCCGAAGCCCTCCACGGCGACCTTTCCCAGGCCCAGCGCGACGCGGTGATGCGCAAGTTCCGCGACAAGGCCGTCCGCATTCTCGTGGCCACCGATGTCGCCGCGCGTGGCCTGGATGTCGAGGACATCACCCACGTCATCCACTACCATCTGCCCGATGATGCGGCCGTCTACACCCACCGCTCCGGCCGCACCGCCCGCGCCGGCAAGGCGGGTATCTCCATTGCCCTGGTCACCCCGCGCGATCGCCAGAAGCTCCGCCTCATCGAGCGTATCTGCGGCCTACGCTTCGAGCAGCGCGCCATCCCGACCGCCGACGATGTCCGCCAAAAGCACGTCTTCTGGCTGGCCGAACAGGTCCGCCAGGTCCAGGAGATCAACCCGGCTATCCGCGAATTGCTGCCGGCCGTGGCCCCGCTGATGGGGCAACTCTCTGCCACCGAGGTCCTGGCGCGTATCCTCCAGCTGCGCCTGAGTTCGCTGATGGAGGCCTACGAGGACGCGCGCGACCTCAACCCCGTGGCCGCCCCCTCCCGCGCCGAGCGCGACGCGGCCTTCGGCGAGCGCAAGCGCCTGATGCTCCACGTCGGGCGTTTGGACCACCTGCGCGAGGGCGCAGTTGTCCGCCTGGCCTGCGAACTAGCCGGCATCCAAGCCTCCGACATCGGAGCCATCGCCATCAAGCGCGAGTTCGCCTTCTTCGACGTGCGTGCCGAACTCGGCGAACGCGTCCTGGAAGCCTTGCGCGATGCGGACTTCGACGGCCGCCCGCTCAACCCCAAGTTCGTGGAGGCCACCCCCGAGCCGCCGCGCCCCAAAGGCCCCAAGGGCCGCAAGGGCAACTTCAAGGGCCGCGGCAAGGATCATCCCGGTAAGCGGCGGGAGGCGCATCGATGAGGCAGTCCGTCTTTGGCCAACTCCATCCGGCCCTCCAGCAAGCCATCGCCGCGATGGGCTACCAGCGCCCCACGCCCATCCAGCAGGCGGCCATCGCCCCCATCCTCGCCGGCAAGGACGTGATGGGCTGCGCCCAGACCGGCACCGGCAAGACCGCCGCCTTCGCCTTGCCCCTCCTTCATCGCCTGGCCGCCAGCCACCCAACCCTGCGCCCCAAGCGCCCGCCTGTGCTCATCTTGGCCCCCACGCGCGAACTGGCCGCGCAGATTGAAGCCAACTGCTCGGCCTATGCCCAGGGACTGAGTCTGCCCTGCACGGTGGTCTTTGGCGGCGTGAACATCAAGCCGCAGGTGGAGGCCCTGGCCAAGGGCGTGGCCGTGCTCGTCGCCACCCCCGGGCGGCTGCTGGACCTCTGCAACCAGGGCGCGCTCTCCCTAGAAAGCGTCCGGGCCGTGGTCCTCGACGAGGCCGACCGAATGCTCGATATGGGCTTCTTGCCCGACATCCGCAAGGTCCTCGCCAAACTGCCCCGCGCGCGCCAATCGCTCTTCTTCTCGGCTACTCTCTCGCCGGAGATTACGGCCCTGGCCAAGCAGTTCATCCAGGGCAAGGCCGTCGACATCCGCATCAACCCCGAGGCGCCGACCGTTGACAAAATCCGCCAACGCGTCCTCTTCGTCGACAAGGAGAAGAAGTACTCCCTGCTTAAGTGGGTCCTCGATTCGCCCAAGTGCTTCCGCGTCATCGTCTTCCCGCGGATGAAACACGGGGCCGACCGCCTCTGCAAGCAGCTCACGCGCGATGGCTTCCCCGCCGCCGCCCTCCACGGCGACAAGAGTCAAGCCGCCCGCCTGCGCGCCCTCGAAGGCTTCCGCTCGGGCAAGGTCCAAGTCCTTGTGGCCACCGACATCGCCGCGCGCGGGATTGATGTCGACGATGTCACCCACGTCATCAACTACGACCTGCCCGACGAGCCCGAAACCTACGTCCACCGCATTGGCCGCACCGCCCGCGCCGGTGCCGAAGGCGAAGCCGTCAGCCTCGTCTGCCCGCACGACCGCCAGGCCCTGCGCACCATCGAGAAGTTCATCGGCCGCCCCATTCCCCAGGATGCCGACCAGCCCTTCCACTCCGAAGCCGCCCGCAACGCAATGGGCGCCGATGCCGTCCGCCCCAAACGCCCCCCCCAGCCGCGTCCGCCGCGCCCGGCT